>JAIRMP010000025.1 GCA_031258615.1 Spirochaetaceae bacterium
ATACCACGCCGACAAGCCACCCCGTACCCGTGAGCCAGCCGGAGACGGTTGTGGAAAATACGGTCAACCACTTTGAACACAAGGTAATGGCTCTGAACCACGAAGGCAAAGCCGGCAAACCCGCCGAAGCCTACGGAGTGCGTTTTGCATGGCAGGTGGGCGGGACAAAGCCCGCTTCCGGCGCGGACTTGCCGAAAACAAAATTCAGCCGGAAGCCTATCCTCGTGGTAACGCACACCGAAGCGGATAAAGCCGAGACTGCCTACTATGCCGCCTGCTACGAAAACTCCAAAGGAGACGCGGGGCCGTGGTCGCCGGTTGAGGAAACGGTTATTGGGTAAGGTTTTATTGGCAGAGGCGGTGGCAAGCCGTAGGCTTGCCATAGGAGTTTGCGGCGCGCTTTGCGCGCCGCAAACTCCTACCATTGTTGTGAGGGGTAGCAGTGAATAGTGAAGCTGCCGCAACAGACCTCGCAGTTTTTCTGTACACGATCAGGCTTAGATAGGCGCCCCGATCAGACCGAACGGGGGCGTGGCGGGATGATTTCTTATAAAAACGTTACGAAAAAGTACGGCGGCGTTACCGCGGTGGCGGATT
This sequence comes from Spirochaetaceae bacterium, assembly GCA_031258615.1. Classification (GTDB taxonomy): domain Bacteria; phylum Spirochaetota; class Spirochaetia; order Treponematales; family Breznakiellaceae; genus JAIRMY01. The sequence continues at coordinate 598 of JAIRMP010000025.1, forward strand.
TTAGCCTTGAAATAGGGCGGGGCGAGTTTTTCGGCCTTCTGGGGCCTAACGGCGCGGGCAAGACGACGCTGCTGCGGATGACCTGCGCGCTCACCGCCCCCAGCGCGGGGGACATCAGCGTGAACGGCGCGCGCATAGACAGGAACTTGACAGACGCCAAGCGCAGCCTGGGGGTTGTCCCGCAGTATTCAAACCTTGAAAACGAACTTTCCGCGCTGCAAAACCTTGAATACCACGGCAGACTCTACGGGCTTACCCGGCGGGACATAAGGCGGCGCTCGCGGGAACTGCTCGAATTCTCCGGCCTTGACGGGAGGCGTGACGAGGCGGCGAGGGTTTTTTCCGGCGGGATGAGGCGCAAGCTGATGATAATGAAGGCGCTGATGCACGAGCCTGACATCCTGCTGCTGGACGAGCCGAGCGCCGGTCTGGACGCGCCGTGGCGGAGGCGCGTCTGGGACCTGCTGCGGGAACTCCACAAGCGGGGGCTCACCCTGCTGCTGACAACGCACTACCTGGAGGAGGCGGAGGCGCTCTGCTCGCGGCTCGGCATGATAGACGGCGGCGCGCTCAGGCGGACGGGGACGCCGGGGGAAATGATCAGTGAGGCGGGGAAGTTCGTGCTTGAATACTTTGAGAACGGCATGACCACCCAGCGTTTCTTTGACAGCCGGGACGAGGCGGCGGCGCGCGCCGCGCTGATGGAAGGCGATACCAGGGTGAGGGCGGCGAATCTGGAGGACGCCTTCATCAAACTGAGCGGGAAAGGCTTTGAGGCGGAGGGGTAGATGTCGGGGTTTATGCCGGTGCTTTGGAAGGAGTGGGTGCTGTTCAGGGGAAAAATTGTTGACATAACGCTGGCGGCGCTCACGGGGCCGCTGTTGTACCTGGCGGCGTTTGGCTGGGGGCTGGGCGGCGCGCTCACCGTTGACGGCGGGCCGTACATGACCTTCGTGATGCCCGGCATAATAGCGATGAACGGCATGACGCAGGGCTTTAGCGTGATAGCTAACGATATAAACATGGCCAGGATATACCAAAAAACCTTCGAAACCGTGATGATAAGCCCCATCAGTATGCCTGTTTTTACTGTTGCGCGGATCACGGCAAACGTGCTGCGCTGCCTCTACAGCGCGGCCCTGATCGTTGCGGCCTCTTTCCTGTTCCGCGCCGGCCTGCGCATAGACTGGTACTTCATCCTGCTCTTGCTGCTGAACTGCGCCGTGTTTTCGACAATGGGCTTTATCGCGGGGCTGTTGATAGACTCGCACGCTGACATGGCAAAGACCTCTAATTTTGTAATAACCCCGATGTCGTTCCTCTGCGGCACCTTCTTCCCGCTGGACCGTTTTCCCCTAATTCTGCAAAAGATAATCGGGCTGCTGCCCCTCACCCAGACGGTGAAGGGTATGCGGGACGGCGGCGTCCTCCCCCCGCTCGCGCTGCTTGCCTGGCTCGCGCTGCTGCTGCCCGCCGCGATACTGCTCTGCAAGCGGGCTGAATGATAATACCCCCCCCCCCCCCCATACCGCGTATGAAAATCTCATTCCGGCGGCTCATCTTCATCTGTTCAGGTTGATGCGTTTATACCGGGGGTGCGGATTAAAGCAGTGTGTTGGGGCCGTTTAATTTGATAAGCTCTACAATTTCTTTTACGCGCTGGGTCTCGCCTTTTTTGGAGATTAGGACGGCGGGCGGGGCGCCGTTCACGCCGTTACGAACAACGACTATCAGGTTGTCAACGCCGCAAAGCGCCACCGGTACAGGAGAATCGACAAAACACGATTCGCTGCCTACAGAAAAAACATTCTCCGTCACGGGAACGGACAGGCGAGCGTACTCGTCCCAACTGCCCACATCGGACCAGTTAAAGGCGGCCTTTGCCATGATAACCTTATCGCATTTTTCGGAAATGGCAACGTCGAAGGATTCCGCCCTTACTTCGCGGTACGCGGTATCGAGCCCGCGCCACTGTTCCAGCACGCGGAGTCCTCCTGCGGATATGTAGGCGTCCGCGGCGGGTACGGGCAATTTTTCGAATGCCGCCGGTATGCCGGCGGCATACTTTTTGAATTCGTTTAAGATGAAGCCTGAGAAAAACGCAAACATACCGGAATTCCAAAAAAAGTTCCCGGCCTCCAAATACTTTTCCGCCGTAACCCTGTCCGGTTTCTCGTGAAAAGATTTGACGGTAAATATGCCGTCAGCCGGGGTTTCCGCTCCGTTAGCCTGTATATAGCCGTAAGCGGTTTCCGCGTAGCGGGGCGCTATCCCGAACACGGCAAGTCCGCCGTGCCTTATACGGGACTCCAGCGATCTGGCCTGTTCCGCAAAGTCCGCTTCCGGTTCAATTATATGATCGCTTGTCAGCACGAGCATACTGCGCGGCGCGCCGGAAATGAGTTCCGCGAACACGGCGGCGCAGGCAACGGCGGCGGCTGTCCCTTTTGCTTCAGGCTCCGGTATCAGCACCATGCGCCGCAGGTCGTCCCCGCCGTACGCCGCGCAAATATCTTTGATATGCGGAATATGCTCCCTGCCCGCTATGATTATCACGCTGGAATCTGACGGTCCGCTCACGGCCAGGGCGCGGTCGAGCGCTGCATGGAAAAAAGTTTTTTCCTTTTGATTCGGCAGCGGCATGAATTGTTTAGGACGGCTCTTATTGCTCGCCGGCCAGAGTCTTGTGCCGGAGCCGCCCGCCATGATAACAGAACAGTCAAACATAAGCGTGATCTTCTTTAGCGGGAACCAGGTTCAGGAACCGGGTACTTGCGCCGCTGTTTCCAGCGTTTTTTTGAATTGATCGGTACCGATGCGCTCCAGCAA
>JAIRMP010000084.1 GCA_031258615.1 Spirochaetaceae bacterium
CCTGCGGGGGGTAGCGGAAATCGGCGGAATGGAGGGGCTTTTAGCCCCGAAATGAGCCGATTGGGAGCGAAGGGGGGCGGTAACCCCCTTTATTCGCAAGTGGGGTCTAATACCCCGCCGCTTGCGGCGGTTAAAATTTGTAACAGTAACAAAAAATGGTAGTAGATGACTCAACGCTACGCGTTGAGTCATCAAGCGCAAAGCGCTTGATCCAATTTCCGCAACCGATCGAGCCTCCCCGCCGTTCTATGAGTGATACCTCGCCTACCCTTCCTTATAGGGTTAAGCAGGCGGCAAAGCGTCAGGCAAAACAGCTTGACGCTGTTTTGTGGCGGGGAGGCTCATTACCGATTTAATATATACCAATGCAATTTGTACAAATGATATTATTTTGACGGAATTATTGCCGTCTATAATTTATAAAAAAGAAAATGAATTAGCGGATTTGTTAAATAGTCTAAGAATAAATATATTAATAATAGATTGGCAGGAAATACGAAATATACAAATATTAAATTTAAAACATGGAAATAATAATATCGGGATATCCGACATAATAATAATACAAAATTGTATACAAAATGAATTAAAATTAATAACAAATGATAAACATTTTGGAATAATGACAAAATATATCCCATTAAAATTATACACATAAAGCAGCACCACTTCGCATAACAGGTCTGTTTACGCTGCGCCCGCCGTTGGCGCTTGTCCCGCAGACCGTCTGGCCTCTTTGAAGGTGGTGTGTGAAACCCGCCGCCCTGCTTGTTATCGAGAACCGTTAATTGCTAGACTAATTACCATGTTAGATTATCGTTTTATTGTAGAGAATCTTCCGGCGGTCAAGAAGAACATTACCGACAGGTTTGTGACGGCTGACGCCGACAAGGTGGCGCGGCTCTATAACCGCAGAACCGGACTTACCACAGAGCTTCAGGCCCTACAGCATCAGCGGAATGCCAATGCCCAGGCAATGAAGGCCCAGGGTACGGATCAGGCGCGGCGGCAGACGCTCATAGATGAAGGGAAAAAGCTCAAAGAGGATATAGCAGCTATGGAAGCGGAGCTTTCCAGCGCGGAGCGGGAGCTTGAAGCCGAGGCGCGTCTTATCCCCAATATGGCTCACCCCGACGCGCCGGTTGGCAAAGAGGACAAGGACAACCTGGAAGTTAAGCGGGTTGGCGAGCCTGTCAAATTCAGCTTTGAAAGCGCGGATCATATAAAGCTTGGGCAGGACCTGGATATTATTGATTTTGATTCGGCAACCAAAGTTTCCGGGACAAAATTCTATTACCTGAAAAATGAAGGCGTCTTTCTGGAATTGGGCCTGACACGTTTTGCCCTAGATATTCTACAGAAACGTGGGTTTACCCCGTTTATTACGCCGGATATTGCGCGCGAGGAGATACTTGAAGGCATAGGTTTTAATCCCAGGGGAGCGGAGAGCAATGTGTATACCATTGAGGGAGAGAAATCGTGCCTTGTGGGTACGGCAGAGATCACGCTGGGCGGTTACTACTCGAACACGATCATTGCCAGGGACAAACTTCCCCTGCGTATGGCGGGCCTTTCCCATTGTTTCCGCCGTGAAGCCGGCGCCGCCGGTCAGTTCTCCAAGGGTCTTTACCGCGTACACCAGTTTACCAAGGTAGAAATGTTTGTGTACTGTCTGCCTGAAGAGTCCGACGCCTTCCATCAGGAACTTCGTTCTATAGAGGAGGAGATTTTCTCAACGCTGGAGATACCTTTCCGCGTGGTGGATACCTGTACCGGCGATTTGGGCGCGCCGGCCTACCGCAAGTGGGACCTTGAAGCCTGGATGCCGGGGCGTAACGGCGGCGAATGGGGCGAGGTTACCTCAACCTCGAACTGTACCGATTACCAGGCCCGCAGGCTAAATATCAAATACAGGGATGATGACGGCAAGAACCACTTTGTCCACATGCTTAACGGAACGGCCATTGCTATTTCGCGGGCCATTATCGCCGTGCTCGAGAACTTCCAGCAGGCGGACGGCTCCGTGCGTATCCCGGAGGCCCTTGTTCCCTACTGCGGGTTTGACAGAATTGCAAAAAAATAATTAGTGGGGCATTTCATTATCCCAGGCGCTGCTATATCCCGGCACGATTAAACTTTTGAATTTGGGCGCATCCGGCGCAAGCGCCGGACCGGGCTTTTCGGGGTTTCGCTATCGCTCCATCCTTTGCTTCGCAAAGGACGCTTCGCGCCCCTACAATCCCTTGCGCGTAAATTCTTGACCCGCGCAAACTCCTGATATGATGTGCTTGCCACGCTATCTTGAGCTAAAGGCACCCGTACTGTACACTCTTAAAATGCAAGTTTAAATTATTCGCTTGCTAAGGAGGTTGTATGAAATACATTTGGGACGGCAGTTTGGAAACCGGCGTTGAAGTGATAGACACACAGCATAAACAGTTGTTTGATGCTATAAACATGCTGCTGGAAACCTGTAGCGCGGGGAAGGGAGTTGAAGAAATTAAAAAGAGCATTGATTTTCTTAATGACTACACGATTAAACATTTCTTTGAAGAAGAACGGATACAGCAAAAATACCATTACCCCGAATATCCGGAGCATAAACAGTACCATGACGCTTTTAAGGCTACTGTACGGGAACTGACTCACCGTTTGATACTGAAGGGCGCCACGGAAGAGCTTGTAAACGAAGTTCATTCCAGCGTTGGCAATTGGCTTGTGAGTCACATAAGGGTACAGGATTTCAAGCTTGCAAGGTACATCAAAACGAAGGACGCTGTCTCCGTCTGACGGCTTTTGTCCGCGTTGCGCCGGTTTTTCCGCTGCTGTGATTTTTTTTTGGGGCAGTTACTCTGAATTTCTTTGAGCGGGACTCAACCGAGCAGCCTGACAAGGGGGTACGGTGCCGTCTATGCCCGCACCGGTGTACGCTTCGTAACGGGGCGGCGGGTATCTGCATGGTGCGTTCAGGTGAGAACGGCGGCAGCCTGCCTTTCTATGGCCGTGTAAGTTCGATCGCTATCGACCCTATAGAGAAGAAGCCTCTGTTCCACTACCGGCCAGGCCAAGTCATCCTGTCGGTGGGTTTTGTCGGCTGTAACCTGCGTTGTCCATTCTGTCAGAATTGGCAAATCTCACAAACAACAGATGCAGCCTTCTCCGTTGTTTCGCCGGAAGAGCTTGTTGCAAAGGCCGGCGAACTGGGCATGAAACAGATTGCGTACACGTATTCCGAACCCCTTGTTCACGCGGAATATTTAATAAACTGCATGACACTTGCCCGTTCACGCGGCATAGCCAACGTGCTTGTAACGAATGGATGCGTAAACGAGGACGCCGCCGCTGAAATTATTACGCTTGCTGATGCGGCAAATATCGACTTAAAATGTTTTTCACCGTACAACTACAAAAACATCCTTGGCGGTTCGCTTCCCGCTGTAAAAGACTTTATTAAAGCGGCGGCGGCCAATATTCATACGGAAGTAACAACGCTGATAGTCCCTGATTTTAACGATAGCGCTGGGGAAATAGATTCGTGTATTGATTTTATAGCGTCCGTATCGAACGAAATTCCCTGGCATATCAGCGCCTACCACCCGGCCTATAAATTAAAGTCCCCGCCCACGAATGCGGAAACTGTTCTGGACATAAAGAGACGGGCCGGGCAAAAATTGCTATACTGCTATACAGGCAATATATGGAACGATGAAAATAATACGGTTTGTTTAAACTGCGGCTCCGTCTTGATACGGCGAAACGGTTATGCGGTAAAAACACCCGGTTTGGCCCAAAAATCCGAAAACGACGGTAAATATTGCTGTAGACAGTGTGGAACCGCGCTACCGGTAAGGTATTAGGAGATTCTATGAGAAATGATTTTTTGATAAACGCTACGGAATCTATGCGGACTTACGCGTCAACGGTAGCCGGCATTTTAAGCAGGTATCCTGATTTTTCCTCCAAAAAAAATTTTAACGCCGTAGATGCGCTGGAAGTAAAATGTTTTGCGGACGGTGAGATGGAAGTTGAAACATCAACATCGCTGCGCGGTTGCCGTAGAAGTTTGCGCCACAATCGCTACGCGCTTGCTTACCGCAAACTCCTAGCGTTGTTGTGGAGGGTAGAAGGGCGGGGCGCTAACAGACGAGCCAGTCCCCCAACGTCCTCTTTTCCGTGTCAAAGACCACGCCCACCTTTACCACGCGCCGGCTGTCCGCCTCGTAAGGGACATGATAGCCCTTCTCCTCTATCTGCCTTAGCGCATCCTCCGCTGTCCCGGCGCTGTCCAGCTTGAACTCGAATATGTACACCGCCTCCCTCGTCTTTACCACGGCGTCAACACGCCCGCTCGCCGTCCTTACCTCTGACCCCACAAACCGTCCCAACAACGTGAACACCACATAAAATATCGTCTGGTAGTAACTTTCCCCCTTCGCAAAGTATAAATCGTACGGAATTGCCGCGAAAAATGACCTTAACTGCGTTAAAAATGTGTCCGCGTCCCCCGCGTTCAGCACCCGTGTAAATGTCAGCGCGTTAAACCCTCCCGACATACCGGTTGAGCGCCTGGGTAAACTCCCCAATGGCCGCATCATAAGCCTGCTGGAGAAGATAATTCATGCCCTGGTCAAAGGCGGACATGGCGGCTATAGGCGCGGCGTTTTTCATCAGGCTCCGTACCATGCTGTCGTCCCGAACATTCAGCCGGACTACGCTCACCACCCGCGCCGTCTCTAAGTTGATAGCCGAAAACCGCCAGCGGTAGCTGTCGCCAAACGGGATAAACTGTCCGGTAACGACACGGTTCGCGCCCAGGAATTGGCCTATAGCTTGGGCGGTTTCGCCGCTCACGTCCCCTGACATCTGGAAATTGAGTTCCTCGCGTACCTTGTCTAAATTTCGGCTAGGTTTTGTTTTGAGGCATCACGTCTCTTTCTTTTCCTCCGGCAGAAACTTTACACCGGCGCAGGGGTTCTCTTTGATAATTCACTGAAGTTTCGCTTCTTCAAGCATGATTTTCAAAAACTTCAAGGCGTTGTTTCCGGTGGCGTTTGAAAGCCCCGCCTGCTTGAAACCGGAAAGCCACAAATCCACGCCGTAAGTTGTAA
>JAIRMP010000114.1 GCA_031258615.1 Spirochaetaceae bacterium
TCTTGTCAGCATAATTCCTCCCAAAGTTTTTGGCTTTTAGCAGAGTGTCGCATGAAATATACCAACGATGCAAGATATTTGTGGGTCAAGTTTAGTGCTTGCGGCGGGGAGGCTCATTAAATCTCCTGGCTTTTCAAAATCACAGGATATTGGCGCTTATTGACGAAGATTATAAAAAAGCGCTGGATTCCTTTGGCCGGCGGGATGACTTTTTTAACGCCATGCGCTTTTCCTTCCGCCGTTTCTTACACGAAAGTTGGCAGGATTTTATGATATTCATTATCGGTGATGAGCCGGATGGTTAAACTTTAAATTGCTGAACCTGCCGGCCTGCGTCTTTACAAGAGTTTGGTTCTTACTGTATTATATGGATGGGTGGGGATCATGCTTACAAAATTGTTTAGCTGGCAGGCCGCCGGAATAACGCTTTCCTTTTTTGGTCGCAAAGGCTGTCCGTTACGCGAAAATCCCCCGCGCTTTTGTTTTTGTGAGGAGACGTTTTGATGCTGGACGAATTGCTGCAAAACGCGCCGCTGTTTCTGCTTCTGTTTGCGCGTTCCATAGCGATGATAGAGGTCGCGCCGCTTCTGTCCTCGGAATCCGTGCCGCAGACCGCCAAGGTATCGCTGGCCCTGTTTGCCGCCTTCGCCGTCTTCCCGTCCGCTTCCGCCCAGGATGACTGGACGCTGCTGCCGGGCATGACGGACGGGGTTTTCAGCCTGGGATACGCGCTGCTGATAGCCGGCGAGGGGATCATCGGCATAATAATAGGTTTTTTTATCACGATAATCTTTGCCGCGGCCTCCAGCGCCGGGCAGTTTTTTTCGCTGCAGATGGGCTTTGGCGCGTCCGAAACCTTTGACCCGCTCGCCCAGATAGAAAACCCGCTGATGGGCCAGTTTCTTAACCTGGTAGCGATGCTTACATTCCTCGTGATGGGCGGTATGCAGAACATGTTCCTGGGCGGCTTTGCCGCTTCGGTAAAATCGTTAAATGTCGTGGAGCTTGTAAACGGCCGCGAAAATGTCGCATATATGCTGGCGGGCGGCCTTTCCCGCCTCTTTCTAAACGCGATCGTGATAAGCATGCCCATCCTCGGCACGCTGTTTCTTACATCCCTGGCCACCGGCCTAATCTCCAAAGCGGCCCCGCAGATAAACATCCTTTCGGAAGGCTTCCCCATATCGATAAGCGTAGCGTTCATCCTGATCATGGCGACTCTGCCCTTCATGGTGGAAGCGCTGGGACGTGTACTGGAAAGCGGCTTCCGCTCATTGCAGGATTTATACATTCAGGTTGGAGGCGGCATAGTTGAATGACAAAAATATTTTTTATGGAGGAGGTTGTACCATTTTCGTGAGTCCACGAAAATGGTACGATCCTAACAGCATATAACAAATGTTTATGAATTAAATTGGAGGTAAGATTACGAATAAACAGCGTATGATATATTACAAAGCGGAATTTGACAGAATCGTTCACCTGATTGACGGTGAAAACGGCGCGAAAATAGAAGTATGGTTTGCCCGTGAGCTTCAGGAAATTTTAGGATACAACCGCTGGGAAAATTTTATTTCCGCGGTTAAGCGCGCATTCGATTCATGCAAATCCCAGGGAGTCGAAGTAGACGACCATTTTTGTGAGGTCACGAAAATGGTCAGCCTTGGCAGCGGCAGCAAACGGGAAATCAACGACATCATGCTTACACGTTACACCTGCTATTTAATCGCGCAAAACGGCGACCCCCAAAAAGAAGAAATCGCGTTTGCCCAGAGTTATTTCGCCATTCAAACACGCAAAATAGAGCTAATCGAAGAGCGCCTGGATCTACTGTCGCGTCTTGAAACAAGAAACAAATTACGCGCCTCCGAAAAACAACTATCACAAAACATATATGAACGCGGCGTTGACGAAAAAGGTTTCGCCCGAATCCGTTCAAAAGGAGACACAGCATTATTTGGCGGCATATCCACGGAATCAATGAAAAATAAATTAAACATAAAATCAACGCGCCCTCTGGCCGATTTTTTACCAACGCTTACAATAGCCGCAAAAAATCTTTCCACAGAAATGACTAACTTTAATGTACGCGAAAAAGATTTATACGGTGAGACTCCCATAACTACAGAGCATATCGAAAACAATACCACCGTACGCGAAATGTTAAAAAAACGCGGCATCAAACCGGAAGAGCTTCCCGCGGCCGGAGATATTGGACTTGTTCGACAACCCGGTTGGTTGTCTCACAGTCTTGCAGTTTTTCAGGCTTTCAGCCTTACAAAACTGTGTTTTTTAATGGAAGTGGGCGCGGAAACTGAAGTTTCCAAACAACTCTATTAAAAAACTTGAACGGCGCGTTGCCGGCGATGAAAAGAAAATCGAAAAAAATACTGAAAAATTACCAATGGCGCCCAAAAAACGGTAAACGGTAAGGCTGTAAAATATGTTGGATTTTATGCGTAATTTTGTAATTGACGAATTGGGCGGCGCTTTACCGGCGCCGTTATACGACGCCGGTAAAGCGCGTGGCGGCTTGTGCTACGGCCTGCCGCCGCCTTTCATCGACTTGCAGTGGTTTGCCGCCGAGGACGAGGGACGCACCGAGGAGCCGACCGAAACCAAGATTCGCAAGGCGCGCGAGGAAGAAGGCCGCGTGGCAAAGAGTCAGGACCTTATCGGGGCGATAGGGCTCTTAATTCCGGCGCTGGCAATTCTGTTTTTGGCTCCTTACCTGCTGCGTAACTGTATGGACATGGTAAAATTCTACTTTTCCAGGGCGGTAGAGCTTGATCCGGGCAGGGACAGGATAATCTTCGGCGTGTTTTTGTCGTACTTTGCGCGGCTTGCCCTCCCGCTGCTCGGCATCGCGCTTGCCGCCGCGCTGTTTTCCAACATAATCCAGGTGGGTTTCGTGTTTACGACAAAGCCGCTCGGCTTCAAGTTCGAGCGCGTCGTGCCGAATTTTGGAGCGTACTTTCGGAAAACACTGTTTTCCACGAACAGCCTGTTCAACTTTTTCAAGTCCATCGTCAAGATGGCGATAGTGGGCGGCGTCGCGTTCTTTTTAATCCGCTCGGACATCGAAAAGCTGACCAATATGCAGAGCGCGGAGCTGTATTTATCCGTTACGACCGTAGCCGGTTTGGCGATAAGGCTGCTGGTATTTACCGGCCTGCTGTTGTTGCTCCTGTCGATACCGGACTATATGTTCCAGCGGGCGCAGTTCCGCGAATCTTTAAAGATGTCGCGGCAGGAATTGATCGAGGAACGCAAACAGGACGAAGGCGACCCGCGCATCAAGCAGCGCCTCCGCCGCCGTATGCAGGAGCTTCTTGCCGTCAAAATACGCGAGGAACTGCCAAAGGCCGATGTCGTGATAACAAACCCGACACACTTTGCCGTGGCACTCCAGTACAACCGCAGCCTTGAAGGACCGCGCGTGCTTGTAAAAGGCGAGGACGAGCTTGCGTTACGGATCAAACGTCTTGCCGCCGAGTTAAACGTGCCTGTAGTGGAAAACAAGCCGCTTGCCCGGGCGCTTTACGCGGAAGTTGAAATAGGCGATTATGTCCCGGTAAAGTACTGGGAGCTTATCGCCGAAATCTTAAAGCGCGTCAAAACGATGGACGAGTACCGCCGGCTTGCCGGCCTTTGAATAGTGGAACTGCATAGCATGAGTTACCATTTAGCCACTTCGCTATTCACTACCCCCCCCCCCCCCATGCTTTGGCTCTTGCGGCAAGGCTTATGTCCAGGTCGGCGGCGCGGCAAGCTGGTAGTACAATTCGACCTTTGCGCCCTCCGGCGCAAAGGTTTGCGGCGCGCGCTCCAGCAGCCCGGAATCTACATGGTCGCCGGCGGCCTTGCTTATCAGCGCGCTTGTTTTGCTGTTTTGCGCAAGCGTCGACAGGATGCGTGAACGGAAAACGGCGCTGCCCGTCGCTGTGTAACCGGCAAGCGGCGTGTAGCTGAACACACACTCGCCGTAGTCTATGCCAGCGTACAGGGCAGCGGACGGATAACAGGCCGGCAGCGCGTTTACCGCCTTGACCGCCCTTTCGACCGCGTTTTTTCCCGGCGCCGCGTCCCGGTTTTTGGATTTATTCGCGGCCAGACGTTCCGGCGGCGAGCCAAAGGCGGCGCTTAGCGTCTCACCTTCGCAGCCTGTTATCACGGCCCCGGCTTTGATGAAAGCGGCGCTTACTTCGCTTCGGAATTGTTTCAGGGCCGCCGCGGATTTTTGCGGGTCTGTCCCGTTTTCCAGCGCTGCAAGCTCCGGGCAGCGCACAGACACGATGGCGGCCCTGCAACTCCTCTCCTTTCCGTCAACCAGGCCCCCGTTTCGCGCAGCGTTTTTCAGGTACGCTTCCGGGGCTATCGCGCCGCAGGCGCAACGCAGGTGTATTTCGGCCCGTTTTTTTATCGACACGGCGCATAACGAAGAGACGAGGGCTCCCACCGCCAGCGAGGCGCCGGGGATCAGCGGGTCTATCCACAGCCCGCTCGCCATGAAGTTGAACGAAAAGCCCGCTATGGTGAGGGCTGTCATCAGAACGGAAAAACAGAACGAGAGTGCAGGTCCCATGTGGGATACCGCGAACAGCAGGAACATGACAACCACAATCGAGCTGAACAACGTTTGTTTGATGTTTGCGGGAATCGTATAGTTTCCGGTTATGACGCTGTTTGCGAACATGGCCGAAAGCTCCGTGTCGCGTGAGAGCGGCCCCAAAATACAGAACGAACCGTCCAACTCCGCTTTAAGCTTTTCGCGCTGCCCGGCAAGGTCCCTGTACAGTTCCATCGCGGTGTTAAACATTTCCAACTGTTCGTTAAGCAGGACGGCAAGCCTTGCCCGGCCTGCCTCGTCAAGGTTTTCCTCCTCCTCCAGGCTGTGGAACGAAGAAGTTATTTTTGCCCCCGCGCCGTCCGTCACGTCAAAAAATTTATCAAGGGAAGCGTAGTAAGAGGCGCGCATATACTTCCAGCTTTCTTTCAATTCGGGCATGGGATTTTCCAGCAGCGTTTCACGGAGACGCAGGGCCTGTTCGTACAGGAAGGGCGGGTAGTTTTCCATCGAGATGTCCGCGTACCGGGCAAGCTCCGGGGCCTCGTCCAGCAGTTGGTACAACATTCTGTCCGCTTCGGCATATTCAAGAAACAGGGAAAGCTCTATTTTTCTGAACGCCTGCCTGTCGCCTGAGGGAACGCCAAACAGCAGGGCCGCGTTGCCGTCAAGCATAAAAGTTTGGCCGCCCCCGCCGCCATTTGAGTCAGCCGGGCCAAGTTCAAGGATGAAGCCGTCGTCCGTCGCCCTGATTTCGGATTTTTGATACCGCTTTTTTAACGCGCTGTAGGCGGCGTACTCATACTCCTGGCCGCCTTCGACGCTTAGCACCGGCGCTATGCGGCGGATTTTCCCGTCCGAATCGGGAGGCGGGCGCGAGTACACGGGGACGTACAGCCGGTTTAGCGGGGGCGGCGAGATGCCGCCCGGCCTTATCACATCGACAAGCAGGTCGCCGGGTATGAACACAGATCCCAACACGGCGGACGCGCCCTCCAACTGCGCCGCCTGCTCCTCATCCCCCTGCGCCGTGGCGGAAAGCAGCCGGTTCTTGCCCTGCTCGGTGAGCCTTATCACGTCGTCAACATAGCGGGCCGCGTCCTGAGGCGTTACGGAGCCTAGCCTGATCCCGTCAAACAGATTCTTTATGTTCGATTCGATGATGTTGAACTCGTCGTCAAACCGGTAAACCAACTCCGCCTCGCCCAGGCTGTGCCCGCTTGAAACGCCGAGTACCGGCGTTTCAAGCAGCAGCGAGGCGGCATCCATCTCTGTCAGCGTCATTATCAGCGCGAAGGCGGTAGAAGCCGCGATAAGGTTTTCTGTCCCGGCGCCGCTTTCTATAAGCAGAATTTCTCGCGCCGCTGACCGACCGCCGGGGGCGTTATCCGCGCCACCTTGGGCATCCTTTCCGGGCAGGCGGACGGCTTCCAGGCGCGGGCGTACTTCCACGAGGAAATCGTATTGCGGACCGAGCCGGGGCGTATGCAAAAAGTATATTGCCAGGTAAAGGGTAACTAACGCTACAGACGCTGAGGCCGCAAAACGGCGCAGCGCGATTTTTCCTGTCAGAACCATAGTATAAAATATATCACCGCGTTGAATCTGAGGTACATACAAATCATGCTTACAGACCCGGGGCCGGCCCCTTCTGTTTTCGCCTTTCCCCGTATCTGAATGTAAGGCGCTGTATAGGCGAGGGGCCTATCTTTTCCAGTATCACTATGTGTTGCTTTGTTGGATACCCCTTGTGTTTTTCGTAGCCGTAGTCCGGGTACATCAGCGCGAAATCGCACATCAGCGCGTCCCGCGTCGTCTTTGCCAGTATCGAGGCGGCCATCACTTCCGGTACCTGCGCGTCCGCCTTGACCAAGGTGCGGCACGAAAAATCGCCGTCGTACGAAAAGGCGTCCCGCTTTGGGCAGGGGATGCCGGGGTTACGGTTGCCGTCGACTATCACATCAAAACAGGGGGCCTCCAGCATTTCCCGCAGAAAAGCCTCGTCCGCTTCCTCCATCATCGCGTGAAACGCCCGCATCATCGCAAGCAGGCTGGCTTGCAGGATGTTCACCTTGTCTATCTCGGAATGTGTAGCCCAGCCTATGCCCCAGGCGGACGCTTTCTCGTAGATCAGGGCCGCCGCTTCTTCGCGCCGCCGTCTGCCCAGCCTCTTTGAATCGTTGAGCATACCCCGTGGAAAACTTTCAGGCAGTACGACCGCCGCGGCGCATACAGGCCCCGCAAGCGGTCCCCGTCCAGCCTCGTCAATCCCGCAGATCATTGTCGTCCTTAGTTTCCAAAACGTCGAGAAATGGCCGCAGGTCCGCATCCACCGAATAGTAGTATTTCTCGACTTCCGCCCCGGAAAGCCCGACAAGCTCGTGACTCAGGTAGTGTACCCACCGCGCCTCGTCTTTCACGGAAAGCTCTATCTTGCGGCACCAGTAGTCCGGAAGTACGGGCTGCTGGGTTTCAAGATCATAAAAATGTTTGTAGTCATGAACCGCGATTTTAAGGTCGCGGCGCGGAATGCCTTTTTCCATGATGATGTTCGCCAGGTGATTCAGAGTCCTCCCGGAATCAAAAATATCATCTACAAGCAGAACCTTGTCCCCGTTCCGCAAATATTCAGGCGCGTAGGTCCAGCCGTCAACCGAGACCCTCTCAGCCTGCGCTACGTCAGTATAGGAACGCGCCACCACAGCAGCATAGTACACGGGGCGCTGACCACTGCGGACAATCTTAAAATACTCGCTGATCACATTACCAAGGTACGCCCCGCCCCTAAGCGAAACGTATATCACATCCGGCACAAAACCGTCACTGTATATTCGCGCGGCAAGTCTTATCGCGTTGTTCCGCACCGTGTCATACGCAGTAAATTCTTTTACCATACCGGAATTATAACGCAAAACCCCGGTTGCCCGCCAGTGGGCGGGTTTAATATACGCCAATAGCTGAGGAGTCGTCCTTGCGAGCCGCTGAGCGTGAAAGTCGGTTAAAACTTGAATAATTCCGGTTTTCATGCTACCGTGTCCGTAACGAGGTAATATATGGCAGAAAATATGACGGTGGAACAAGCCATAGAGTATGGCAAAACCCTGAGTTTTGAAAAAGTTTGGGCCGCTTTGATGGAAGACCGCGCACAGTCGGCGAAAAGATCGGCGGAATTTGATCAGCGTCTGGACAAGCTCGCGGAACAGGCGGAACAGGCGGAACAGGCGGCGGAAAGATCGGCGGAAAGATCGGCGAAAAGATCGGCGGAATTTGATGAACGCATGGACAAGTTCGCCGAAGAGTCGGCGAAAAGATCGGAAAAAATAGATAAACAACTGGAAAAAACCGATAGGCAGTTGGAGAAAAATGCTAAAGAGCTTGAAGACTTAAAGAAAACTGTCGAACGGGTAACCGGCAATGTCGGCGGTTTGAACCGATCCATGGGTGAACTGATCGAGACGCTCATTGCCGCCCGCCTTTGGGAGAAATTTGAGAAGTATAACCTTAAACGGGCATACCAGCGTGTGCCTATATACGATGAAAAGCACCGTATACTGACCGATATAGATGTCCTGCTTTCCAATACCAATTTGGGAATGGCGGTTGAGATAAAACGGGAACTTGATAGAAAAGAATATGTGGACGAACATCTAAAACGGATGGAGATTGTACAAAAGTATCCGCCGGCGGAGCTTGCCGGTAAAAAAATTTTGGGCGCGATGGCCGGCGGCGTTGTCGATTCTGATGTCCAGCGTTACGCCTATGAGAGTGGTTTTTTTGTCCTTGAGTTGACAGGCGAATCGGTAGAACTTGTTCCGCCGCCGGACGGATTTGAGCCAAAGAAGTGGTGAGACGCGGCTTCCCGGTGTATCCAAAACGCGCCGGTTTGTCGATATTAAAGTATAATGAAGTACCGCTTTACCGCCGTCCTGCTGCTACTGTGCGCGGCCAGGGCCGTGCCGGAAGAATTCGTTTTTAAGCATAAAACCGGCGACAAACAGAGGACTATCTCTACATCCACAGAGAGCGTGCTGGTAAACGGCGAGTTTCTTTACAGCACGCGGATACTGAACCGCATGGCAAGCGAGGTGCTTGGCGTTGAGGACGGCATTGCCGTTCACAGGGCGAGCTTCCAGTTGGCCGAGGAACGGCAGTCCGAAGGCACGCGGAATTTCCAGTGGACGGCGGAGTACGACTCGGTTTTTGGCAGGGATGGGGCCGGCAGCATCACGATTGCCGACCGCTATGTCATGCCGACCGTCCGCAACGTGCCGGTTTTCCCGCCAGGCGAGCTAAAGCCGGGCGACACCTGGCAGGCGGAAGGCTGCGAGGCGCACGACCTGGGGCCTACCTTCGGCTTTGACGAGCTTTACAGGATTCCGTTCACCGCCTCCTACACATTCCTGGGGGATAGGCCCTGGCGCGGCAGGGAGTACGCGGCGATAGGGATCAGCTACACGGTGGATGACAGCCCTGAGTTTCCCGCCTCCCTCCCGCGGGGCGCGGGAGGGAGGCGGGCTGAGCTTCTCCCGCTCCACGTACAGGGCGAATCGTCCCAGATAGTGTACTGGGACAGCGCGTTGGGGCAGCCGGCGGGCGCGGAGGAAACCTTCAGCCTCAAATTTGAAATGTCGGACGGCAATGTTTACGAATTCAACGGCAGGGCGGAGGCCGAAATCATAGAAGCGCCCCGGATGGACAAGACCGCGCTGGCGGACGAGATAAAAAAAGAGCTTTCCGGCGAACTGATAGATGACGCGGATGTTCGTATCGTTGAGGAAGGGGTCAAAATCAACCTGGAAAACATCCTGTTTGAGCCTGATACGGCGTTTCTTGTACAGGGTGAGGAGAAGAAGCTCGAAAAGATAGGGGAGCTTTTGCGCAGGTACCCGGACCGCGATATAATGGTTGGCGGACACGCGGCGCGGGTCGGCGGCACGGAGAATTCCAGGCAGCAGCTTTCGCAGGAACGCGCCGCCGCGATTGCCGCCTACCTGATCGAACATGGCGTCAGGAGTCAGGATAGGGTGATGGCGCGCGGCTACGGCTCGCAAAAGCCCGTCGCCGACAACGGCACGGAGGCGGGGCGCAAAAAAAACCGCCGTGTCGAAATAATTATTCTGGAAAATTAGAACAGGCATAGCGTTAATTATCATTTTCGTAGATGGGGTGTATTGGTGGCTAAATCAATAATGATACAGGGCACGGCGTCGAATGTCGGCAAAAGCATAATAACGGCGGGGCTTTGCAGGATATTCAAGCAGGACGGCTACAGGGTCGCGCCGTTCAAATCGCAGAACATGGCGCTCAACTCCTTCATAACTAAGGAGGGGCTGGAAATCGGCAGGGCGCAGGTGGTGCAGGCGGAGGCCGCCGGCATAGAACCTGAAGTTGACATGAATCCCGTGCTGCTAAAACCCACAGGCGATTCAAAGTCGCAGGTTGTGGTGCAGGGAAAGGTCTGGACGGAGCTTAACGCCGTAGATTACTACAGGTATAAGCAGGGGCTCACTTCGATGGTAACAGAATCTTTCGAAAGGCTTGCCGCAAAATTCGACATAATCGTGCTGGAAGGCGCGGGCAGCCCGACGGAGATAAACCTGCGCGACAACGATATAGTAAATATGTTTATGGCACGGCTTGCGTCCTGCCCCGTGCTGCTTATTTCCGATATTGACAGGGGCGGCGTGTTTGCGTCACTGGCCGGGACAATGCTGCTGTTTACCGAAGCGGAACGCGCTTACGTGAAGGGCTTCCTTATCAACAAATTCAGGGGCGACAGGTCTCTGCTGGACGATGGCTTGCGGCAGCTTAGGGATATAACGGGGAAGCCTGTTTTGGGCGTGATACCGTACTTCCACCTGGATATTGATGATGAGGACAGCCAGAGCGAACGCCTGGAAGCCGGGGGGGACGGCGGCGGAACCCGCGGCCTGGAAATCGCCGTTATACGGCTGCCGCGTATGTCAAACTATACTGACTTTAGCGCGCTATCCAGAATCGGCGGAGCGTCCGTGCAGTACTGCGCCGCCGCCAGGGATTTGGATAAGGCGAGCCTCATCATAATTCCGGGAACAAAGAATACGATGCGGGACCTCGCCTGGATGCGGGCAAACGGACTGGAGGACGCTGTAAAAAAACACGCCGCCGCCGGCAAGCCGGTGTTCGGCGTATGCGGCGGGTATCAGATGCTGGGCAGGCATATATCGGACCCGCACAACGTGGAAGGCGGCGGCGAGCTTGAGGGTATGGGCCTCCTGCCTGTGGAAACGGTATTTGAACCTGAAAAACACAGAACGCGGGTAAGCGGAAAATTCCTCCGGCTAGGCGGTATCTTCAATGAGCTATCGGGAAAAGAAATTGAAGGCTACGAGGTGCACATGGGGAACACAAAACCGTGCGGCGATTCGGGGGGGGAGGCGCCTGTGGCGCTTATAACAGATTCTGTCAGCGGCAAAGAATTTACAGACGGCGCGCATAGCGGCGCGGTGTACGGCTCGTACATTCACGGCATATTCGACGCTAAAAGCATAGCGTCCACTGTGGTGAAGGCCCTGTACAACGCAAACGGCCTGGAATACGATTGCGCGCTGAGCGAAATCTCCGCAAGGCAGCATAAAGAAAACCAGTATGATGTGCTGGCTAATATTTTGCGCGATTCTATTGATATGGACTCGGTTTATAAAATTCTTGATGACGGCATGACAAACAGGTAACGGGACGAGTGATGAATACAGTTTTTACGGAACCCGGAAGTATAGAAAAGCGGAGTTTTGAAATTATAGGCAGGGAACTTTCCAAGCGGAGGGGGGGGAGGAGCAGGCCGCCGCTTGAAGATGAAATCATAAAGCGCGTGATCCATACGACGGCTGATTTTGAGTTTGACGACAACATCATATTTACGCACGGCGCGGCCGAGGCGGCGCTTGACCTGCTGCGTTCAAGCATTGATGTTGTTACCGATACCATGATGGCAAAGACCGGCATAAACAAAACGCTTTTTTCAAAAACAGGCGGAGCGCTTCACTGCTTCATCGCCGATGACGATGTGGCGGAGGAGGCGGCGCGGAACGGCCTTACACGCGCCTCCGTTTCGGTGGACAGGGCGGCCTCTCTCGGCAAGCCGCTGATGTTTGCCGCCGGTAACGCGCCCACAGCGCTTATCCGCATCCACGAACTTTTAAGCGAGAACAAACTGGACGCAAAGTTCGTGATAGCGGCGCCTGTCGGTTTTGTAAACGTGGTGGAGGCCAAAGAGCTGTTTCTTGACGCGGCAATTCCCTGCATAATAGCCCGCGGCAGAAAGGGCGGCAGCGCGGTCGCCGCCGCGATCGTGAACGCGCTGCTGAAAGCCGCGTTCCGCTAAAACGGCCCCCCCCCCCCCCCCACAGCCTCCGCACGCGGCTATAGTGTCGACGATTGAATAACCCGCACTGATACGCTATACTGCTTTCACCGAGGTAACCAGGACTATACATCTGGACGAACAGGAAGACCTAATTGATATATGCCTGGACAACGTGTTCAAGGCGGTTTTCACAAAAGACACCCCTGAATCACTCGGCGCTTTGGCAAAGCTGCTTTCGGCGTTGATAGGCAGAGAGGTAGAATCCGTCACAATAATTGCTAACGAGCCACCCATCGATAACCTGCACGACAGACAGATTCGCTTTGACATACAGTGCAAATCACCGGATGGGACATATTTCAATGTTGAACTATCCATGAACCCCGATGAGTTTGAACCGGTGCGCTTAGAATACTATGAGGGAAAACTGTTTACAGGACAGGACATTCGCGGCAGCGGTAAGACGTACAACGACCTACAAGAGGCGTACCAGATAGCATTTTTGGCGAACAGGCGTTTCTTTGCCGACGAGGATTTTTTTCATAGATTTGAGTATTATGACAGGGTTAGAGACATATCTTTTGGAGGGCGTACCCGTATAATCACGATAGAACTGT
>JAIRMP010000124.1 GCA_031258615.1 Spirochaetaceae bacterium
CCCTACAGACGGAATAAAGCCTGAATCCGTACAAAAATGGCGAAATAATTACAGGATCCCTCCGGTTTTTTTCTTGCCGCCTAGCGGCTCACCCGGCAGACTCGACATCCCCGCTCGGCAGCTTCACTATTCACTGCTACCCCTCACAACAATGGTAGGAGTTTGCGGTAAGCCGCGCTTCGCGCGCCGCAAACTCCTATGGCAAGCCTACGGCCTGTCCCCGCTTCCGCCAATAAGCCCTTAACCAATAACCGCTTCCTCAACAGGCGACCACGGCCCCGCGTCTCCTTTGGAGTTTTCGTAGCAGGCAGCATAGTAGGAAGTCTTGGCTTTATCCGCTTCGGTGTGCGTTACCAAGAGGATAGGCTTCCGGCTGAATTTCGTTTTTGACAAGTCCGCCCCCGATGCCGGTCTCGTCCCGCCCACCTGCCATGCAAAACGCACTCCGTAGGCGTCGGCGGGCTTGCTGGCTTTGCCTTCGTGGTTCACAGCCATTACCTTGTGTTCAAAGTGGTTGACCGTATTTTCTACAACCATCTCCGGCTGGCTCACGGGTATGGGGTGGCTTGTCGGCGTGGTATCCTTCGGGTGTATGCCCATGAGCAGCTTTGCGGGGTCGTCCATTTTTTTGTTAAAACGGATTGAAGTATTAGCAAAATCCCGCATCGCGTCTACCGACTCCTCTTTCGCCTCGTCCTTGGCGAGCCGTTTCGCTGTGGAATTGTCCGCTTCATAGGCGTTTCGGGCGGTCAAAAAGGCGTTAATTTTGCCCAAAACCGCCGCACATTCGGTTGAATCCCAGCCAAAAGCGGTTATTTTCACGGAATCCGCCAAAACTGCCGCCCATTTCTGCGCCAAATCGACTAAATCCTGTTCCCTCGTGGGAACCCAATCACTATGAGCCATAAAAGCCTCCTTGTTTTTGTTATAGTCCGGTCGCGCCGGACTATACTGTATAACTTTACGACTATAATCTACCATTTCCGGACTGTAGTCTAGCGCTTCAGACTACAGTCCGGCAGTCGCGGACTGTAGTCTAGCGCTTCAGACTACAGTCCGGCAGTCGCGGACGGTAGTCTAACACTTTCAGACGGTAATCCGGAACTTCCCGACTATAGTCCGGCGGTTCCGGACGGTAGTCTAACGCTTTCAGACGGCAATCCGGAACTTCCCGACTACAGTCCGGCGGTTCCGGACGGTAGTCTAACACTTTCAGACTATAGTCCGGCGGTTTCAGACTATAGTCTAACGCTTCCGGACTGTAGTCTAGCGGTTTCAGGCTATAGTCTAACGCTTCCGGACTGTAGTCTAGCGCTTCCGGACTGTAGTCCGGCGGTTTCAGACTATAGCCTAACGCTTCCGGACTGTAGTCTAGCGCTTCCAGGAACCCATCAAGGACGTGCCGGGGAAAAACAGCCTTTGAAGGTGGAGCCTTATATTAGCGCAAACATCGTATAATATTTCAGGAACTCAGGCCGGCTCGTTGATCTTTGTGCCGTCCGGCTGTAGCATTTTTTTATGGAAAGAGCAAAAAGACGCGCGCTTCTTAGCGTTTACGATAAAACCGGCGTAACGGAGCTTGCCGCCGCGCTTACCGCTATGGACTGGGAGCTTGTTTCGACTGGGGGGACGGCGGCGCGTCTGCGCGAGGCCGGCTTTGAGGTTACCGAGGTGGCCGGGCTGACCGGCTTTCCTGAGTGCCTTGACGGGCGGGTAAAGACGCTCCACCCGGCCGTCCACGCCGGCATCCTGGCGCGGCGGGCTGAGGAAGCGCACAGGAACACGCTGGAAAGGCTTCATTTACGGACGATCGATCTTGTCGCGGTGAACCTCTACCCGTTTTTCCAAAAATTGTCCCAGGTACCGCCGCCGCCACAGGAAGAACTGATAGAATTCATAGACATAGGCGGGCCGGCCATGCTGCGTTCGGCGGCAAAGAATTTCAACGATGTGCTGGTTCTGTGCGACCCCGCCGATTATGACGAGGCGGTAGAACACCTGCGGCAGGACGGAGGACCCGGCGACGGCTTCCGCAAGCGGCTTGCCGGCAAGGCGTTCAACCTCACGTCCGCCTACGACGCGGCCATCGCGGGATACCTGTTGGACGGGGCCGAGGGGGAGGCTGACTACCACACGCCGTCCCTCAAAAAGGCGGCATCCCTCCGCTACGGCGAAAATCCCCAGCAGGAGGCCGAGCTGTACCTCCGCGCGGACGGGCGCGGCGCGCTGGCCAGGATGAAGCAGCTTGGCGGCAAAGAACTCAGCTACAACAACTACCGCGACATAGACCTTGCATGGAAGGCGGTATCGTCCTTCGGCCTGGTTGACGGCAGCCTGCCGCCGCTAGGCTCAGTGGACGCGGCGCGGCTCCTGGGCATAACGGAGGCGGGAGTGTTGCCGGCCTGCGTTGCCGTTAAGCACAACACGCCGTGCGGGGCCGCGCTTGGCGGAAGCGCGGCGGAAGCCTTCGACAAGACCTATGCCTGCGATCCGGTATCGATATTCGGAGGCATAGCGGCGTTCAACACCACCGTAGACGCGGACGCCGCCAAAAGGCTCGCCTCCATCTTTCTGGAAGTGGTGATAGCGCCCGCCTACGACCACGAAGCCCTCGCCATACTGCGCGAAAAGCCCGCCCTCCGCGTGATGCTGGCCGCCTCCCCTCCGACAGAAAGCCGGGAATGTGTGAGCGTTGACGGCGGCCTGCTCGCGCAGGACGTGAACCGGAAACTGCTGGAGAAATGGGAGACCGTAACGGAGACGCCCGTCGCGGAAAGTGATATTCCCGGCATACTTTTTGGCCTGCGTACCGTGAGCTGGGTCAAATCAAACGCGGTGGTCGTGGTAAAGAACTTAAGCGCGGCGGGCATAGGCGGCGGCCAGACAAACCGTATATGGGCGGCGGAGCAGGCCCTGCGCCAGGCGAAGGCCGCCGGAAAAGAGCCCCGCGCGCTCGTATCGGACGCCTTCCTCCCGTTTCCGGACGTGGTGGAAGCGGCGGCGGCGGCGGGCGTCAAGGTTATCGTTCAGAGCGGCGGCTCAAACAACGACGGCCTGTCGGTACAAGCCTGCGACAGGCACGGCATCGCTATGATCTTCACCGGGATACGGTACTTTAAACATTAGGGGATAAAAAAATTGAAAAAACTGTTACCGCTGCCGCCGTCACGCGGCTTTGTGTTTCGCGGCGGCGAGCTTGTAGTCCCGTCCGGCACGGAATGGGCGCGCATAGAGGAGGGGATGCCGGAAGATGCCGTGCGCGCGGACTTCAACCCGGCGGAAACCGAATGCCTGCGGGTACCGCTGCTGGACAAGAGCGCCTCCATCCCCTGCTTTTCCATCCCGAAAGACGCCGGACTGCCGGACGGCTGGCAGAGTATCCCGCTGCGAACCCTGATCTCGTACAGCGGGACGGAAGCGTCCGTCATACCGTTCCTGTTCCGGGCCTGCCACATCATGCAGTGGCTTCCTGTCTCCACATTCTGCGGAAGCTGCGGGAGCAGGAACGGCTTCCATCAATCCGAGCTTGCCCGCGTCTGCCCGGCCTGCGGCAGGGTCGAGTACCCCCGCGTGTCGCCGGCGATCATTGTCAGGATAACCAACAAAAACGATCAAATCCTGCTTGCCCACGACAGCAAATTCACCGAAAACATCTATAGCCTTGTGGCCGGCTTCTGCGAGGCGGGCGAACGCCTGGAGGACACGGTAGAACGCGAAGTTTTCGAGGAAGTGGGCGTCGGCGTAAAGAACATACGCTACATCGCGTCCCAAAGCTGGCCCTTCCCCAATTCCCTGATGGTGGGCTTTGCCGCCGACCACTCAGGCGGCGAGATTCTCTGCGACGGCGTAGAGATCGAGGACGCGCGCTGGTTCAGCCGCGATAACCTGCCGCTGCTCCCCGGCCACGGCTCCATATCCCGCTTCATAATCGAGCAGTGGCGCGCCGGGTAGTTGTAGTAAAGGGTGTATTTAAAAAATGTGGGAACTTTACGATGAACTTATAGGCGGCATACCGCAGGATTACCGTGTTGACGAGGCGTTTGTGGGGCCGTACTGGACAATGGTACGGTCCGGCGCGGGGATGGGGCTTGCGATGACGTTGCGCGACGCCACACGCCCGTCCGTCCTTTCGCTGCCTGTTGACGGGGATTCCTACAACGGACTCCCGCTGGCGGAGCTTGCGGCGGCTGCAAAGTCGTGGAATCTTACCGAGGCAAGCGCCGGAGTCGCCGCGATCAACGCTTACTGGAACTCTCCGGAACGGGAAGCCGTACAAAAAGCGCTTGGGGGTGGAGATTCGGAGGCGTTTAGCGCGTGGCGGGAACGCGCCGCTGGGAAAAAAGTCGCTGTTATCGGCCATTTTTTTCGTCTGGAAAAGACCCTGGGGCAGGTCTGCGAACTTTCCATACTGGAAAGGCGCCCCGCCGCCGGAGATTATCCCGATTCGGCCTGCGAATACCTGCTGCCTACGCAGGATTTTGTTTTTGCCACCGGCGTAACACTCGTCAACAAGACGCTGACGCGCCTGCTTGAGCTGTCCGGTAACACGGGCCTGATCCTGACCGGACCAAGCGTCCCGCTCGCTCCGCCGCTCTTTAACCGGGGAGTAATAGACCTGCAAGGTTTTGTAGTTACCGATCCGGATCGCTGCGCCGCGATAATCCGCGGCAACGCCGCCTGCGGCGGGCGCGCGGAAATGTCCGCCGTACCGTTCCTTGAGGCGGGAAAAAGAGTCGGCCTTACAAAGGCGCAGGTAACTTGAGGGCAGCGGCAAGCCGCCGCTGTAGTCCTGTCAGTCCACTTTCAGGATTTCTGTAGGCTTTTACTTGTCCATAACCCCCAGCCCCCCACTGGCAGCCTGGCCTGTAAAACGTTAGAATTAACGCATGAATGAAACGCCTTTTTACCTTGCGGAACTGAATGATGAGCAGCGCGCCGCCGTGCTTCACGAGGGACGGCCGCTTTTGATTTTGGCGGGGGCGGGCTCCGGGAAGACAAGGGTGATAACCACGAAAATAGCGTACCTGATACGCGAAAAGGGTTTTGCGCCGTGGTCTATACTTGCGGTAACGTTTACAAACAAGGCGGCGCGGGAGATGGCCGGACGGGCGGCGGCGATAGAGCCGGCGGCCAAAGACGCTATGCTGAGGACTTTTCATTCGTTTGGGGCATGGTTTTTACGCCGCAACGGGGAGTATGCCGGGCTTTCTTCAAATTTCGTGATTTACGATGACGATGATATGGTTACCGTGCTTGCCTCGTTCCTTGAGGGCAGGAAAAAAAATGAATTGAAACAGCTTGCCCACCAAATAGCGCGGGCTAAGGACTATTTTCTTACGCCTGAGAGCGCCGGGCTTGACCTCGTGAACCACAACAAGGAGTTTCGCAAAATTTACGCCGGCTACGAGGAGGCTTTGCGAAAAACGGGCAATGTGGATTTTGGCGACCTGATAAAAAAGCCGGTAGAGATTCTTCGTGAAAACCCAAGCGTGGCGGAAAGGCTGCGCGGCAGATTCCGCGTGATAATGGTTGACGAGTATCAGGATGCCAATGTCGCCCAGTTTGAGCTGCTAAAAACAGTCTGCGGCGAGGAAACTTATGTCTGCGTGGTCGGCGATGACGACCAGTCGATCTACCGGTTTCGCGGCGCGGAGGTAAAAAACATCCTTGAGTTTCCGAGCCGTTTCGGCGGGGCGGACATAATACGGCTGGAAAAAAATTACCGCTCTACGTCTCACATTCTTGACGTGGCGGACTCGGTGGTGCGGCGCAACTCCGGGAGGCTAGGCAAAAAACTTAACGCGGAACGCGGCGTGGGGGTCAAGCCCATGCTCGCCTTCCTTCCCGACCAGGACAGCGAGGCCGCCGAATGCGCCGCGCTTATCGGTAATTCCGTGCGTTCCAAGAAGGACAGCGCCTACTCCGATTGGGCTGTGCTGTACCGCACCAACGCCCAATCGCTTGGCTTTGAAAATGAATTTTTACGCCGCAAAATTCCGTACCGCATCGTGGGTTCGCTGAAATTCTATGAACGTGAGGAGATAAAGGACGCTCTTGCCCTGCTCTCGTTTGTCGTGAACACGAAAGACGAGGTGAGTTTCCGCCGTGTGGTGAACAAGCCCTCTCGCGGCATCGGCGCGGCGGCTCTGGAGCGCATACTTTCCGGGCGTGATCCGGCGGATTGGGACATAGAGGCCGCCTGTGACCGCGCCGCGCAAGCGCTTTCCGCCAAGGCGCGCGCCGGTGTCTCCGCTTTTATCACCTGCGTGAACAACGCGCGCCGTGCGCTGCTTGCAGCGCCGGAGACGCCCGGACCAAGTAGTGGGGGTGGCGGAAGCCCCGAAGGGGCTGGAGACAGGGGGAGCAGCGTAGACGGCGCTCCCATACCGGGCAAAAAAAGCGGCAAAGGTGGAGGCCGCGCTCCCCCTCATGCGCTAAAGGCAGCAGATGGCCTTGCCGTCCCGGTGGCGGCCCT
>JAIRMP010000138.1 GCA_031258615.1 Spirochaetaceae bacterium
CTTACAAAAATTGGTAGTAAACGACTCAACGCTACGCGTTGAGGCATCAAGCGCAAAGCGCTTGATCCAATTTCCGCAACCGATCGAGCCTCCCCGCCGCTCTACGGGTGATACCCCGCCGCTTGCGGCGGGGAGGCTCATCATTCCCGGCTATTAATGGTTAATTGCGTTGGGCCGCAGACGGCCTTCACGGAGGCAGAACAGGAAGGCCAGCGTTTTTTGGGCAAAAAGGTCTTCGGCGGCACGGTTTACGGCAGCGATTGCGATGCTAACGCAAATACAGCCCCTAACGGCGGCGCCGCCCTGTACAAAGGCGGCGGCACGGTAACTATAGACGGCGCGCTCTTTACCGGGACGACTGAGGACGACGCCTTCTGACACGGGGAGCTTTTCCCCTGCGGGGGGAAGGCGGCGGTCATCGCCAGGTCCGCAGCAAATCAAAAAGCAAAATTGCTGGTTAATGGTTTGGAGTTTAATTCCCTGCCCTCTAGGGCGGTTAAATTTTCATCTCTTGGGGTTTAATGGCTTGTGTTTACCATTCTTTAGGGGTATAGCCTCTGTCATCGGGCCTGGTAACGGAAAAAGTTTCGCCTGAAGGTTCAAGGACATAAAAGCCATTTTTCAGGGCGTAGATTTTTACGCCTTCGTCGAATACGACGCCGGCAACGGCGCCCAGGTATTTCCGCTTGTCGTTGTGCAGATCGGCGTAAGCCCTAAGTTTCTCCAGCCGCTCTACGTGATCGTTTATATAATCAGTTTTGGGTTTGCTCTTGATTTCCACAACCATAACTTTGTCGCCGTTCTCCAGAAAGGCGTCAACCTCCGCAAGAATACGGTTTTTTTTATCGTTAATCTTGATGTTGCGGGACACCTTTGTAAAGGTAAAGCCCAGCTCCTGAAACCTCGCCACCAGGTTCGGTACAACCATGCGTTCAACGATAACACCGAAACGGTCAGTCAGTTCCCCGACTCGCCTGTCGGTTTCCTTCATCTTCCTGTCAGTTTCTTTCATTTGCTTGCCGGTTTCTTTCATCTGCTTGTCAGTTTCTTTCATCTGCTCGGCAGTTTCTTTAATCTTCCTGTCGGTTTCCGCGCTCATAGCTTTTATCTGTTCGGCGGTTTCCGCGCTCATAGCTTTTATCTGTTCGGCGGTTTCCTTTTGAAACTCCTTCAACTCCATAAGGGATGCCCAGACTTTCTCAAATGTGAGCCCTTCTCCACAAGGGGGTGTTGGTGTTTGATGTGATGTTTCCATACTCGTCTCCTTGCTAAAACTGTACCATAACAATTAACAATGAACAATGGGCCGCATTGCCTCACGCAACACATGACCTAAGGGGAATCGGTAACCTACACTACGTCCGGCGGAAAAACCTCCAGGCTGGATGTCAGGGCGGCGAAGACGGCGTAAAACGATCAGGCGACGGGCTGATTAGAGGCGGTCAAGCCTGCCCAGAGCCAGGCGGACATCCAGGTTTTCACCGTCAAGCTCACGGGCTCTTTCCAGATCGCGGCGTATGTCTTCCGTTCTGCCGCCCAGTATGCGCCTGCATTGCGCCATTTTAAGGTAAATCCGCGCACCGGCCCCGCGGACAAAGGGGGCGCCGTCTGACGGAAGCATGGCGGCGGCCTCCTCCCAGCGCTTGAGCGCGGCGGCGTACTCGCGGCGGGCGTACAGAAGCAGCGCCGCATTAGCGCGGCGCTGCCATGCCGGGCCGGCGTCCGGGCTTTCAAGCAGGTCCAGGCTTTCCTGTATATTTCCGTCCCTCGCGAGCCGCAATGCCCTATGAAACGTTAAAAACGTATCCTCCACATGGTTTTGCCCGGCAAAATGCCGCAAAGCCTCCAAATCCCCGTAACGGCGCTGGTACTCAAAGTACCAGGCGGCCCAGCGGTAAACTTCTTCCGCGCGGGGGTGGCGGTCCAGCAGCAGCCACGTTTCCGCAACGGCGCGGTCAGGCGGCATCGTTTCCAGGCTGCGCCGCAGGTATTCCAGATCGAGAAGCGCCGTCTCCCTGGTAAGGGGATAGTCCGACAGGATCGCGCGGGCGCGTTCCCCGGTTTGAAGGCGGGTGTACATCACCAGACCGGCGTTTACCGCGCCGGTGTCGTATCCGCCGTTTCCCGTGCCGGCAAGCAGTTGTTCAAGGTACGGCGTCTTTTCCGAATCGCCTGCCGCCGCCGCCAGGTTATAAAGGAATTTCCCGTCCCCGCCGGCCTGGTCCTTCATCAGCAGCAGCCAGAGGTTCACCGCGCTTTCCGTTTTCCCCGCGACATAGAGCGCTGACGCGGCGCGGGCCAGGTTCTTTTCGCCGCCGGCCTCCGCCCAAAGTTCCGCGGCAAGCAGGGGGCTGGCAAAATCGAAAGAATAGTTCGCCATGAATGACAGCGTTACAGGAAGAGCGGCCTTGCCCGGCTGGAGCCGGGCAAGGCCGGCCTCCGCCGCCTCCCTCCTGCCGTCCACAATTTTCAGCAAGGCGGCGTCCACAAGCATAGCCTCCCTCGCGTCCCCGCCGGCCGCCCGCGGACTGCTGTTGAACGCGTCGAACAGCGTGTCGGAATTCTTGACGGAACGGGCGGAATCTATCGTATCAAAGCTGCCGCCCGCCGCGTACAGGCAGAAGGCTATCGGGAAGAACGCGGCCTGCGAAAGAAGACCGCTCCCGCTGAGCAGCAGCGCGGTCTTCTCAAGTTTTCCCGCCTTGCGGGAGAAAGCATCGTCCGCCTCCGCGGACAGCGCCGCCTCCGCGGACAACGCGGCGATGGGGGCGGAGTGCGGATACTTCCTCTCAGCCAGGCTTACCGCGTCCTGGTAGCCTTTAGCATACTCGCCGTACTGCTTAGTCAGTTTTCTGTAACGCTTCAGCAGCGAAAGCCAGGCCTCCGCCCCAACGGCCGATTTTTCAAGTTCCGTTAATAGGTTGCCTATGTGGGTGTGGTTAGTCCTGCCGTTCACGTCTTCCATAGCCAAAACTCTGTCGAAAAGGTACAGGGTCTGGTAGAAATCCTGCCGGCCTTTTCTGACGGGAAGTATGCCGGTTTTCGCCAGGAAAGAAGTTCCCAGCGTGAGGCCGAACAGCAGCAACAGCAGAATAAGCCCCGCCGCGCAGACAATTTTCAGAATAGTTTTGTTTTTTGCTTTTTTGGTCACGGCAGCCCCTGGTTTTAACTGCCCCGTAGCGACTTCAAAATTCTTGCTATAAAGTTGCCGGTCCGGTAGTGTTCGCGCAGCGGGCTGCCGCTGAATTCCCGTAGCGCGTCCCCGCTGCCGTAAAAAAGCCCTATGTCGCCGGCCTTGAAAACATAGTACGGCTCACAGACAGTGTATTCCGTATCCTCAGTCCGCACCGAAAGCAGGTTGAGGTTGTACTTTTTTCGCAGTTCCGTCTCTACCAGTGTTTTCCCGAAAAACAGCGTGGGTATGGACAGTTCCGCGATGGCAAGGCTGCCGCTCACCGGCAGGTACGAGAGCATGGACGAATAAAACAGCAGCGGCGTTATGCGCTTCGCCGCCTCGCGGTTCGGAAATACAACTTTTGTCGCGCCCACCAGTTCCAGTATTTCGCCGTGCGTGTCCGTCTCCGCCTTCACGATAATGCTTTTTACGTTAAGTTTCGCGCAGTAACTTGTGGCAAGGACAGAAGCCTCTATCTTCCCTCCCAGGTCTATGATCACAACGTCAATAGAGTCGGGCAGCGTTTTCCGCAGGGTCTCCACCGTCAGAATATCGAGCGCCACGGCGCTTACCGGCGCGTCCTTGTACATGTCTATAATATCCCTGTCCTTGTCAACGATGAGTACATCAACATTCAGTTCCAGCAGTTCATCCAAAATGCTCTTCCCAAAATGCCCCAGCCCCAGAATCGCGATCTGTTTCATGCCGGTAATGTTACCGCGCGCCATGAC
This sequence comes from Spirochaetaceae bacterium, assembly GCA_031258615.1. Lineage (GTDB taxonomy): Bacteria > Spirochaetota > Spirochaetia > Treponematales > Breznakiellaceae > JAIRMY01. The sequence goes on from JAIRMP010000138.1 coordinate 3,907, forward strand.
GCCTCCTTATGTACTCGTTTCGCAGATCATCAATGAGCAGCCTCTCGCCATCTTTGACCGCGTACCAGAATTTCCAGCCGTTGCAGGACGGCGTCCGCTGTACCATAGCCCCTATCCTGTGTATGGAGCCGGCGCTGCCTTCGCACATCAATGTGCCGTCCTCCAGCACAAGCGCGGCGGCGCGCCCCTCCTTCGCGTAAAGGGTGTCGCCAGCTTTAACTATGCTGTCTTTTACAAGGTTCGTAAACGGAACTCTCACTTGCCTTTCATCCTCAACCCAGCCGGCCTCCTCCCAAAGACCGCTAATGCCGTCCAGTCTCTTTTGCGCGATCTCAACGTACCCCGCCTCCCGTTCTATGCCGATAAATGCCCGCCCCAGTTTCTTCGCCGCCGCCCCCGTCGTCCCTGTCCCGAAAAAGGGATCAAGAACCGTGTCCCCTATTTTTGTTGACGCCAGAATCACGCGCTTTAACAGTTCCTCCGGTTTCTGCGTCGAATGTGCCTTCCTGCCGGAAGCGTCCTTTATCCGCTCCCCTCCGGTACAGTGTCCAATCCGCCATACGGAGCCCATCTGCTTCCCGCCGTTGTACCGCTTCATCAGCTTGTGGTTGAATGTGTACTTTTTGCAGCTCTCGCCCTTTGAACACCAGAGCAGGGTTTCCGCCGAGTTGGTAAAACGCTTTCCCCTGAAATTCGGCATGGGGTTCGTCTTCTGCCAGGTGATGTCGTTCAGTATCCAAAAGCCCAGGTCAAGCATCACGCTCCCCACGCGGTATATGTTGTGGTACGTGCCGATAACCCAGATTGTCCCCGTTTCTTTCAGTATCCGGCGGCATTCCCCAAGCCAGGCGGCGCAGAATTCATCGTACTCCTTAAACGACCCGAATTTGTCCCACCCGTCATCAACCCCGTCAACCTTCGTGTTGTTCGGCCTGTACAGTTCCTCCTTAAGCTGCAAATTGTACGGCGGATCGGCAAAGATAAGGTCAACCGCGCTGTCAGGTATATGCCCAAGGCTTTCCACGCAGTCCCCCCGGATTATCCTGTTCGTCTCCACCATCCCAGTATCTTTCCCCCCCTCCCCCCTAGTCAAGCAGGCCAGCCTGCACCAAACGTACGCCAATGGCTTAGGAGTCGTCCTTGCGAGCCGCTGAGCGTGAAAGATAACGGGTTACGAGTTGTCCTTCCGAGCGGCTTTACAAGGAGGGTGGAGTTTGCGCGGTAAGCCAGCCGCTAGGCGGCGCCGGGGAGCAGGCTTGGAGTTTCGGGATAAGCAAGCGCTACGCGCTTGCCCCGAAACTCCTAAGCTCAACGCGCAGCGTTGAGCCGTCGTCCTTGCGAGCGGCTTTACAAGTAGGGTGGAGTTTGCGCGGTAAGCCAGCCGCTAGGCGGCGCCGCAAACTCCTATGCAAGCCGTAGGCTTGCACGCCTGCACCAAACGTACGCCAATGGCTTAGGAGTCGTCCTTGTTATTTGCTGAGCGTGAAAGAAAGCGGGTTAATTAAGAAGGGGGAGCGGCAGATCGTAACATTCCGCTTCCCCGTGCGGTATGGGGGCTTGCCTGACGCGGCTCCCCCTGTCTCCAGCCGCCGTCGCCCGCAAGCGGGCTTAGGGCGTCTTCCGCCACCCCCACTACGGATCCTTACAAGTAGGCAGGAGTTTGCGATTTGCAATACAGCTCTATGAGCGGCAAGGCACAACTAGCAGTCTATGGGAAAATTGGTAATTTCTGAAAGGGTAACCTTGCCGCCTATCCATATATGCCGGGGCAGGCCGTCTTCCGTTACCACCCGCACGGTGATTAGGCCGCCCGGCTGTTTTACCGGTATCACGGCGTCCATGCCGTCCATTTTTGACAGGCGGTGGCAGGCAAGCGCGGCGGCGCCGGAACCGCAGCTTGATTCGAACACGAGCGATTCGGATGCGTACACGTAGACGGCGGGGCGCAGGAAATCCTTCACGCTGTCGTAGAACATCACGCCCAGGGCGTCCGGCTTGCCAAAGCGCGACTCGAACAGCGCCTTTACTTTGAAAAACATACTTTTGTCCGGCGGGGCGTCTTCCACAATGACGTGGCTTATGCCATCAAAACGGTATACAGGTAATGTTTTGCCGCCAAAGCCAAGCGCGCCGCCCGCCGGAGGCGGAATTGCGGCGGCGGCATCGCCGCTATCGCAGTCTACATCGACAACGACAGGATGTGCGGCGCCGCTCACATCGACCGTGAATTTCCGCCTTCCGTGAAGCCCCATTTTTCGCGCCGCAAACAGGCCAAGACTCCGCGCCGCGTTGCCGCAGAACTCGCCGCCCATCATCGTAAGCCGCCACAAGCCGTCTTCCCCCGCGGGAGGGGAAACGAAGCCTACCTGCTCGGCCCCCAGTCCCTTGTCGGCAAGCAGCGTTTTTGCGGCCTTTACCCGTCCCGCCGCGTCCAGTTCCTGCCCGTTCAGCACAAAAATCGTGATGTTCCCGGCGGGATCAGCCTTAACAATATCCAGCATTTGCATTAACGTTATTATACGGAGGGCAGACCATCGCGCAAAGGCGGCGGCCTGCCAGATTGAAAACACAAGGAGTGTCTATGGCTTACAAAATGTATCTTTTATTGGCCGAAGGCTTTGAGGAGGTCGAGGCCCTGACGCCCGCCGATTATCTCCGGCGCGCCGGCATCGATGTCAGGCTGGTTTCCGTAAGCGGGAACCTGACCGTTACCGGATCGCACGGCATCCCCGTGCTTGCCGATATAACGGTAAAAGAGGCGTCCGCTTTGGGTGACTGGGACGGCCTCATCCTGCCGGGCGGTATGCCTGGCGCGTCGAATCTTGCGGCGAGCGCCGGGGTTGATGCGCTGTTAAAAAAGGCGCAGGGGGCTTCCGCGTTAATATGCGCGGTATGCGCGGCGCCGGCCCTCGTGCTCGCGCCAAAAGGCATTCTGGAGGGGCGCTCCTGGACCTGCTACCCTGGCATGGAAAAGGAGGCGGGCGCGGCGGTAAAAACCTGGAAGGAAGAGCGGGTTGTAGCGGACGGGAATATAATTACAAGCCGCGCCGCCGGTACCGCGGCGGAATGGTCGCTTAAAATAATCGAAAAACTTCTGGGAGAAGACGCCGCCGTCAAACTGGCTCATTCCGTCCTCTTAAACTAGCAGGGTGGGGCTGCGCGCAGACGAGCGCCGCAGGCGCGTGCAATCCATGCGAGGAGGCTCGACGAGCCGGGCGGAGTTTGCGGTAAGCCCGCCGCAGGCGGGCGGCGCAAACTCCTATGGCAAGCCGCAGGCTTGCCACGTCATTGCGAGCGCCGCAGGCGCGTGGCAATCCATGCGGGGAGGCTCGACGAGCCGTCAACAAAGGGCCTCCTGACTGCATAAAAGCGCTCATTCTGCTTCCACCATGAATTTATTCTGACTTGGGGTTTAATACCCCGCCGCAAACTTGTTTGCGCGCTTGCGGCGGGCGAGAATCAGCAACACTTACAAAAATTGGTAGTAAACCACTGCCACCAACCGCGTGTCTGGTGTGCCACCGACACACCAGACAGCGGCAAGCCGCTACGCGGCTTGTCTTGCAGAACGAGCCTCCCCGCCGCTCTACAAGTGATACCCCGCCGCTCTGCGCTAAACTTGACCCACAGAATCACACTAGGCATTCCCTGTAGGCCAAAAGGATATATCCTAAATTCCCTGCTGGAATTTTAACCTACGTCCGGTAACGGCAGGGCAAAGGCTGAGAATATTTCCCGCTGCTCTTTGGTTAAAGGCCGTAGTATATGATGTCCATCTATCA
>JAIRMP010000247.1 GCA_031258615.1 Spirochaetaceae bacterium
AGTCCATCGTAATACGGTAGCGTAATGGTGAATGGCGAACCGCCGACAGGGTGGCCGTCATTGCGAGGCGGCGGCAACCGCAAAGCGGTTGCCGTAGGAGTTTGCGCCGCAAACTCCTGTCGTTGTTGTGGGGAGTAGCGCAAGCCTCCCGTCATTGCGAGGCGCGTAGCGCCGAAGCACTCCATGCCGGGCAGCCCGGCGAGCAGTGTGGAGTTTGCTACGCAAACTCCTACGGCAACCGCGGAGCGGTTGCCGCGATTGCTTCGCGCCCTGCGGGCGCTCGCAATGACGGTGTCGCACCAACGGCAGGAACCCGTCGAGCAGGGTGGAGTTTGCCAAAGCAGGCGCGTAGCGCTGCGACGCAAACTCCTATAGCAAGCGCGGCGCGCTTGCTATCCCCCCCCCCCCCCATTGGTAAAAGAAAAAGCCTACGGATTACGCTGACTGCGAACCAAAGCTCGCCGCAGGTTAAAAGGGTTTTGTCGTGAAAAATCCTTTTAACCTGGGTGATATGCGGCTGCTATATCATTCACGCAAAAAAACGCAGGCACAGTGAAGGGCAGACCGCATAGCAAAAAGATTATGCCTCTGCCGTCTTTTTGGACGAGCACAAAACGGAAATGAGGAACAGGATTACGAGCCCTGAGATCACCGCAACCTTTCCGTTTAACGGTACGCCATTCGGCGAGGCCGCGATGCCAAAATTGTGGGCCGTTGCCCCGGCGACAATAAACGCTATTACGCAAATGCCCGCGTCTGAATTACCTTCGCCGGACATTATAAGCTGACGGAGCGGGCAGCCCCCAAGCAGAACGGAGCCGTAACCGGCCAGCGCCATCCCCAGGAAATTCCACAGCCATTCCGTATGCGCGATCGGCTGACCGGTAAAACCGGGTTTGAATTTTCCCAGAACGATGTTTCCGATCAGCGTCACCACAAATATGGTCAGGTAGCCCCAGAACATGGTCGGATTCTTTATCAGGAATACATTCCTTATCCCTCCGGACATACACAGCCCGCTTTTTTGGACAAATGCCCCTATTATGAGGGCTGTGATTAGGGACAGTGCGATCGGGGCGCGCATGGAACCTACCCCTTCCGTACTGGATTTTATAAACGCCGGTTTTACAAAGATAAAGACGAGCAGAACGACCACGATCAGCGGGATCACCAGGCCGTTGACCGCCGGCTGCTTTTTTGCCTGGCCCAGGGAGAAGCCCTTGCGTATAAAAATACTGCCTGCGCCTATGCCGCCCACAAACCCGGCAAGGCCGACTACCGCATTAAGGTCGCCTCCGCCCAGCCGCAGCATCAGACGTAGCGGGCAGCCCAAAAAGACGAGCGCGCCAATCATCACAAAGAACGCTATCGCAAAGCGTACAAGCGGCGCGGAACCGCCTTCTCCCTTCCATTCACGCTTTATGAGGGACAGGATGAAGGCCCCCGCGATGAAACCGGCAATTTCCGGCCTTAGGTACTGCACCGCCGCCGCGCTGTCCAGACCAAGCGCTCCAGCCGTGTCCCGTATAAAACAGGCCGCGCATATCCCCATATTGACAGGGTTGCCAAACTTGGCAAGCAGCAACGCGCATATCCCGATCACCAAACCTGTTCCGATAAACCAGTACAACGATCTATCGCGAACCACAACATTTTTTAAAGCCATACTTCCTCCATATTTTTTCCGGTAAAATGTAATTGCTTTAATTGTAATACACAACTAAAATTCACGCAATGTTTTTTGTTCTTGTCGCCCGGAGATTTAGGCATGGAACTATGGTAAACGGAAAAGGATGTTTTGGGAATCAGTGAACAGCCATCCGGAACGCCGTCTTTGCGAAGCGTACAAGCCGCAGGGCCAGAGCTTACATAGGTATACTTAATTTCCGGTCATAGGCACGGATGATATGATTCGCTACAGGAATAGGATAACCCCCTTCATAGGCAGGCGGTGGAATAGGCAAACCTCGTGAAATATCAGATTCCATGCAACCCTCCAGAGCTTCCTGCGCCATAGCCAACGCTTCCTCATGGGTATTTCCAAAGGTCTGTATATTTGGCATATCCGGAAACTGGACTATAAACATATTCCCTTCTTGTCCAATTGTGCAATTATGGGTCATGGTCATATCTCCTAATCATTTATCCCGGCTTCTTTGAGTACCCTCTTTTCCAAGAATACCCAAGTCTTTATCGCTGTGGAAGGGAACAGGAATTGAGCGTTTGCCGTCTTTGGCATAGGTGTGATAAGAACCCTTGATTCTATCCAATCACCCACCCGCACGACTCAAGTTTCATTGCTATTTCCCTTGCCGTCATAAATTTTATATAAAATATATATGTATTTTATTGTCAAGAGGCGAGTGTTGTATAACAGCAGTTTTATTTTTTGATTTGGACACGGTCGTCTTTGCGAGGAGTACAAGTCGCCTCCGGCGGCTTGCCGCTGTAGGCCGCGCCGCTGGCAGCCGGCTACAGCATACTTACGGGGTCGACATCGACCTCGGTGTAGACGGCGGGGTCCCTACCCTGTTCGCAGGCGGCAAGCGCCTTGCCGGCAGCCGCGTGGAGGCTTGCCATGTTTCCGCCGCGGAGCAAAAGCTGCATACGGTAGTTGCCAGCGATGAGAGAGACGGGACATTCGGCGGGGCCGAGAATGCCGGCGTCAGGCGGGAGAAATCTCCGGCAAAACTCGAAAAGACGGTGGGCGGCGGCTGCCGCCTTGCCGGGATCACGGCTTCTCAGCGTAAAACGGATCAGGCGGGAGTAAGGCGGAAAGCCGAGTTCCCTACGCTGTTCCAGTTCGGCGGCGAAGAAACCTTCCACATCAAGGGCGCAGGCGCGGACTATGACGGGATCGTTGGGGCGCAGTGTCTGGACGAGCACCTTCCCGTCCGGGAAGTAGCGCCCCGCCCTGCCGGCGACCTGCACGAGCAGGGAGAACGTGCGCTCGGCGGCGCGAAAGTCCGGCAGGTGAAGGCCGGTATCGGCGAGCACGACGCCCACAAGCCGCACGCCGGGAAAGTTGAGCCCCTTAGCCACCATCTGCGTCCCCAGAAGCAGGTCTACCGCGCCTGAGCGGAACATGGCAAGGCTCTCCTCAAGGCCGCCGCCCTTCTTCGCCGCCGTATCCGCGTCAACACGCCGTATACGCAGATCGGGAAAGGCGCGGCGAACCTCCTCCTCAATCATCTCGGTGCCGAAGCCCCTAAAGCCGGCTTCGAGCGAGCCGCAGGAGGGGCAGGCGCGGGGCGGGGCGGTCTCGTAGCCGCAGTAATGGCAGAGGGCGCGGCTTTTCGCCTTATGCCAGGTGAGCGAAACGGAGCAATGTTTGCAGGTCAGCTCAAACCCGCAGTTGCCGCAGTGGTAGAAGTACGCGAACCCGCGCCGGTTGAGGAATAGTATCGTCTGCCGCCCCATGTTCGCCGTCTCGCGGATAGCCTCTTTCAGCTCCCGCGAAAGGCAGCCTGGGCTCTGCGCCAGGCTCAGCGCTTTAATTTCGGGGATTGAGCCGCCGGAAAGCCGCGCGCTCAGGCGGAGACGGCGGATTTTCCCGTCCTCCATCAGCTTCCACGCCTCGGCGGAGGGCGTGGCCGAGCCCATCACGAGCGCTGCGCCGCTGGTCGCGCAGCGCTTCATGGCGACCTGCCGCCCATGGTAGCGCGGCGCGCTGCCGGACTTGTACGAGCCGTCATGCTCCTCGTCGATTATAACGAGGCCCAGGTTCCTTACCGGGGCGAAGACAGCGCTGCGCGGGCCCACTACGATCGGCGCGTCCCCACTACGTATCCTCACCCACTCGGCAAGCCGCTGGGAGGATGTCAGCTTTGAATGGAGGGTGGCCGCCCTGCCGCCGAAGCGCTTCCCTATCGCCTCGGCGGTCTGGCGGCTCAGCGCGATCTCAGGGACAAGGTAGATGACGGACTTCCCCCTGGCCAGCATGAACTCGGCTGCCCGCAGGAAGACCTCGGTCTTGCCTGAGCCGGTGATGCCGTACAGGTAGAAGGGCGGCCCCCCGGCCTGACTGGAGGTTATCGCGGACAGGGCGGCCTCCTGCTCGGCGGAGAGCTCCAGCGCGGCGGGGGCGACTCCCTCGCCCTCCATATCGTCCGCCCCGAACGACGCGAAGGCCGATGCCCGCCTGCCGGACGGGAGCATGGCGGCGAGCGCCTCACCCGTCGAGCAGAAGTAGTACGAGGCCATCCACTCGGCAAGCGCGAGGTCATCCTCCCCGAAAACCGGGTCCTTGTCCACGATGCGGCGCACTGTTTTTATCCTGGAGCTTTCTATGCCGGCGGGCGCTTCGCCGGAGACGGAGATGACAAAGCCGACCGCCTGCCTCCTCCCCAGGTCAGCCGCCGCCCGTTTGCCCACCGCCCCTTCGCCTGCCGGGAGGTCACGGTACGTGAAAGCCTGTTTTACCGGTATGTCGAACAGCAGGCTAAGGTAACGTTCACGGATCATGCGATAACTGTAACAAAAACGTGGAGAAATTTAAGCGGACGGAGCGGAGCAGGCCGTCCCTCAAAAAATGGTATGCAGGCGAAGCTCCGCGCTTACCGGGGCGGCCTTATGCGGATACTTTTTTTCAATCTTCAGGCTGAAGCCTGAGATGGTCAAGTACCTTTACAACTGTTAAAAATGACGGGTTTCCCTCTTCTGAGGCAGCCGGGGGTTTACCTAATTTAATTATTAACTATTTCTATAAATTCTCTCGGTGTTATTATATTCCATTAGTACATTATTATCATATACTATTCCTATTGTTCCGTTCAATACAAGCCCCAATATTTTCGCGGGTAAACTTTGTGGACACAATAAGGCGGATACAATTACATTCGTATCTAGTACTATTTTCATCTTTTACGCGCTTTTCTGGACAGTTTTATTTCTTCATTTATCTCCTCCAATGTTATTTTATCCAGTCCATTTTTTATCGCCTGTTGCTGTATCGATTTTACAGCGTTTATTGCTTTTGCCCTACGTACTGCCGATAAAGTATCTTCCAAAGTTTTATCGCTCAGTGGGGTTAGCAAAGCAATTGGTTTTCCATTATTTGTTATAACCATTTCCTGTTCTTCAGGTAATGTTTTCCAAATATTAGCCGAAGATGACCTAAAATCTCTTACTGAAACAAATTTCATATAAAAACTCCCATAAAATTGTAATACAACAATGTCATACATTTGTCAACACACAATTTTGAGAAAATTTTTGGCATTGCGCATAACGTTCCGGCTGTTTGCGACGCACATTGTGAAGGTGGAAGCTCCCCAAAAAATTAAATGCCCCGCGCCCGGCGGAGTTCGGCGGTTTCCGCTGCGTAACCCGGATCGATACCGGCAAGGCGGCGGCAGAGGGCCTTGAGGTCTTCCCAGGCAAACTTTTTCTGCGATTCGTCCCGCAGCAGGTAGCTTGGGTGGAAGGTCGGGAGCAGCGGAATGCCCCGGTAGCTTTTCCAGTTACCGCGCAGGCGGGTTATCCCTTCGTCCGTGCCGAGCAGGGTCTTTACCGGCACCTTGCCAACCGTCAGTATCACCGGAGGCCGGAGCGCGGCAAGCTGCCGTTCAAAAAACGGGAGGCAGGCCGCGGTCTCCTCCGGCAGCGGGTCACGGTTGCCGGGCGGCCTGCACTTTATCACGTTGGCTATAAAACAGTTCCTGTTCCGGTCAAGCCCGATCGAAAGCAGCATCTGGTCAAGAAGCCGCCCCGCCGCGCCGACAAAAGGCCGCCCGCTTGAGTCCTCGTCCGCACCGGGCCCCTCCCCCACCACAAGCGCGAGCGGCCTCTGCGCCCCTTCGCCGGGGACAGCCTTTATCCGCGTCGCGCATAGGCCGCACAGCGTACACTCCCGCACACAGGCGGCAACCTCCTCAAGCTCCGCCATAGTGTTTTCCACGGCGCTTTCGGCAGGCAGGGGCGTTCCGTTCCCAACAGAGCTCTCCTCCATGAGGGGGGCGCTGTTTCCGGACATTTTGCGGCATACCGCCGCATCATCGCCGCGCCCCCCTACGCCCGCGCACGGCTGCGGGCTACCCCCCAATTCGGGGCCTGGTACGACTTCCGCCGCCGGGCTAACGTTACAAACGTCAAAGTTGTAGCGCGCCGGCTCTTTATAACCGGTCGTCAAAAAACCGTAAGCCGTGTCAAGAAAACGGGCCAAACCCGCCTGCTGTTCCTCCGTCATACATAAACTGTAGCAAAAAAACAAAAAAAATTAAGCTCCGGCGGGCCAGGCAGACCGGCCTGCACCCACCAGTGGGTTCCTCATCCGCTCCGCGGCAGCATACCCGGAAGTCCGCCTTGCATATATCTTTCACGCTTAGCGAAATTCAAGGACTGCCCTTGAGCGTTTGGCGTACGTTAAACCCACTGGTGGGTTGACAAGCCCCCACTTATGCCGGAGAATCAAATTGTCTTATATGAAGGAGCGGATATGGAAATTCACAATGTTATGGAAGAACTGGTTTTTTCCGAGGTTGAAAGGGCCTGTATTGATATAAAAAAAGAAGTAAACAAACAGGGAATTTGTACTTGTCCGCAATGCCGGATGGATGTCGCCAGCTATGTGCTGAACCGAATTACACCCCACTATATAGTTTCCAGCCGGGGTATCCTGCGTGAAGATCACTTTGACATAAAGAATCAGCAAAAAATCGCGGATATTACCAGCCTTGTTTACAAAGCGTTTGAGCAGATAAACCTGAACCGGCGGCCCGGCTTTGCCCATACAAATAGCTGGAAAGTGGATGTTGATACGGCAGTAGCCTATTTTAATATACCTGTAATCATAGGGCGTATTTTTAACGGGAGTACCTTTGAGCCTGTTTGCAACATAGACGTAGAACTGCACTTAAACGGTGAACTTGTTAAAATGAAAGACGCAAACTGGCAGAATCCGTGCAAACTGATCAAAAAAACAGAAGGTACATTCACTTTTTGGCCGGAGAGCCTCCCCTCTGACAAAGTCGGCGAGCAAAAACTTTTTAACTTTTCGATAGTGGCGCCAATACCGGGCTTTTCTCCGCTCGTCCATCATTTTGAACTGCCTGTGGTGAGCGAAAAGGACCTCGTTCGCACCGTTGCCATGAACAGGACACACAAGGTTACCGACCTGTATATGTTCGACATGGACGACGATGAAGCCCAGGACTAGCCATACCCTGTGCCGCTTGGGGGGGGGGGGGGTTAGTCAATTATTACATATTCTGAAAAATAAAGCGTCTCTACCTTTCCCAAACGCAGCAGTTTGTTGTAACGGGTAAGCAGTTCTTTTTTCAGGGACGCCTCGTCAGACAGCATAGTGCTGTCCGCCGGAATCGCGTTAAAGTAGTCCACCGTTGCGGCCCGGAATTTAGCGACGTTAAGGGAAAGCTCCTCAAGAAAAGCCCTGTCGGAGTCGTCGTAAGGGAAGCCCACCGCTATCACCACTGCGGCTTCGCCGCCGCCTGCCGTTCCGTTATTTTGCGCAGACGGAGCAAGACGCGCCCTCAACCTGCCTATCCCTGTAAATATACGCGGTTTAACGGTGTCCTGCGTATTTTCAAAAACAAGCTCACCCTCACCATTCAGCGGCTGACCGGCGGGCCTTACCGCCAAGGCCCAAAACGTCCCCAGCGCTGTCACGGCAAGCAGTGATATAAGAATAAGCAACAAAAAACGCTCCACAACCGGGCGTTTTGGGCGGTTTTTACTCTGAATCGTATTCAATCAGCGTTGTTACCGTCGCGTTTTTAAGTTTTTTTTCGTAATTCAGAAACGGCAGGCCTACCACGCCAAAAATCTCCGGCGTTTCGGCGCCGGCTTCAGCGATAAGCTCACGCGCCGCGCTGAGCGTACCGCCTGTCGCTATCAGATCGTCAACAAGCAGTATGCGGGAATTCTTTTTTACATCGTCCGGGTGAATCTCGATCTCCGCGCTGGTATACTCAAGCTCGAATGCTTTACGCAGCGTTCTGCGCGGAAGTTTCCCCCTTTTCCGCACCAGGATCAGAGGTAGCCCGGCACGGCAGGCAAAAGGAGCGGCAAAAAGAAAGCCGCGCGCCTCAATCGCCGCAACCGCGTCGATCTGTTTGTCGCTGTAAATCTCCGCCATGCGGTCAATACAGTAAGTAAACGCGGCAGGCGTAGTCAAAATGCTGGTAATATCGTAAAACAGTACGCCTTCTTTGGGGAAATCCGGCACTTTACGAATGTAATCATCAAGATTGAGCTTATCCATAGCCATATACTAGCCGGTTTCCCGTCTCACTGTCAATCAAGCACAAGCGAGTATATCCACCGCAAAGCGCTGAAAATGAAACTGTCCCTGAGTACCCGGTCATCAGCGCTTTGCGTACTTGCGAACGATAATAAGGTTGTTCCCTTCGTTAGGTTTTGACATAAGCATATAATTTACGGATATGCTGTCTGAGTATTTACATTCTTTGAAATAGACCTTGAATCTTGGTATATACGTAAACGCCATGTCCTCAATAATATAAAATCCCTGTTCTCTCAGATGTAAAAACGCGTTCTCAAAAAGACAAATTGCGGCTTCAAATGTGTGCAGGCCGTCATCTATCATAACATCAAACTGGTCAGGGTATTTGGGCGCAAGGGACGCAAAGAAATTTGCAATCTCCACTGGTGAAGTCTGATCCATGAAGCCGGTATGTATTCTTTCGTCTTCAAAAAGAATCTCCTTGTCAATATCGGCGCCTATGACAAAAGCCTGCGGAAAGTAATCACGCCATACCCTCAAAGATGCCCCAGGCTGGCCATTTACCCCCATGCTTGATGCCACAACAGGGTTGTTTGTCCCGAGCCCACATTCAAATACGGCGCTCACGCTATTTCGAACAGGCGAAAAAAGGTACTCATATACCGGCGTATAAGTATGCGCTTCCCATGCATAGTACGCCCCCCCCCCCCCCCCATAGTGAACCCTTGTCGGAACCATATAAATCGCACAAATAAGAAAGTTCATTTTGCGTTTGACGCGATATTGAGGCAACCTTTACGGCAATATCATTTATCCTGTCATCAAGATCGGCATGCCATTTCCGTCTGATTTTTTTTAGAAGACTTTTCAGCATTTTTATACCTCCTTATATAAACAAAAAAAAGCCTGGCGATTACCTACTTTCCCGCCCCTTTGTGGGGCAGTATCATCGGCGTAAAAGGGCTTGACTTCCGTGTTCGGGATGGGAACGGGTATAACACCTTCACAATGATC
>JAIRMP010000251.1 GCA_031258615.1 Spirochaetaceae bacterium
GTGTAGTTCACCAGCGCGTAGGCGTAGAGATTTTCCGTGAAAACAAGCAGTTCGTCATCATTTTTGGGGATGTAATCATGTGCCATAGTATGCTCCTATAAAATTGATAGAATATCCCTCGGCTTTCGGGGGAATGTATCCGGTGTTCGGAGGACTTCCCCCGATGTTCAGGGGAATGTATCCGATGTTTGGGGGACTTCCCCTGGCCTTCAGGGGAATGTATCCGGTGCTTGGGGGACTTCCCCCGGTGTTTGGGGGACTTCCCCCGATGTTTGGGAGAGTTCCCCCGATGTTCAGGGGAATGTATTTAGCCTTTGGGGGAGTTTCCCTGGCTTTCGAGGGAATGTATCCGATGTTCGGGGGAAAGTGAATTTTAGAGAAAAATGCTAAAAAAAGTGAACTTAGGCTGTCAGGTACTTGACAAGGCGGAAACCGGCCCCATAATTGCCTGCGGCCTGCGGCCTATCGTTATGGTTGCCGTATCTTTCATTGTTCGTTTAGTATAAGCAACATTAAAAAAACTTTCAAGCGGCGGACGGCGGATATGCGGCGGACGGCGGATAGTGACGGCAAAAGCCGAAATCAGCTTTCGTGACGTTACCGCGGAGCGGATGTTCGGTGCAGGCCGTGCCTGCCTGCCGCGTATGCCAAACGCCCTTATCGTAGTGGAAGCAGAAGCCGAAATCAGCTTTCGTGACGTTACCGCGGAGCGGATGTTCGGTGCAGGCTGGCCTGCCTGCTTGATAAACTTGGAAAAAAATTGCATAATTCAAAGCATAAAATTTTTACAGGAGCAGTAAATGAAGCATTTTTCTATAAAAAATTTGTGTATCGGGAGGATAGCAGCGGCGGCATTAGTAATCATACTTGCCTCGTGCAGTTCCACCCCGAAAGTAACCCGTGTCGAACAGCAGGCCGATTTGAGCGGCTACTGGGACGATAACGATGTACAGCAGGTCTGCAACAAGCTGATAGAAGGCTGCCTTGCGTCAAACAATGTTGACAGGTTCGTAAACCTGTACGCGCAGAACCACAAGGGGGAGCAGCCGGCGGCCATCGTTTTGCCGTTCAAGAACGCTTCAAGCGAGCATATTGATATGCAGATCGTGTCAAACAATATGCGCGCCAGCATAGTCAACAGCGGCAGGCTGGACTTTGTGGAAGGCGGAGGCGCGCGGGACGCAATACGCGCAGAGCGCGCCGATCAGAGCAACAACAACTCCAGCGAGGAAACGGCGGCGGCCATGGGTAACGAAACGGGCGCGGCCCTTGCGTTCACCGGGGAAGTCCGCTCTATCATTGACAGCGCCGGTAATGTTTCAACACGGACATACTATGTCAAAGCCACACTGACCAACATAGAAACTAACCGGATACTGTGGGAAGGCACAGAAACAGTACGCAAAAACATTAAACGTTCAGCGCTCAAACCATGAGAAACCGTTTTACGTCCGCCTTATTTAGGAGCGTCCTTGCGCCCGTCCCTGCGCTCATTCTGGCCGCGTTGCTTGTATCGTGCGCCACAGACGGGCGCGCCTATGCCGGCGTTGACAAGGCCGTCGAGGTTTCAACATTCGAAAGAGGTATTGAACTTATCGACAAGGCGCAGAAAAGCAGCAAGCCCATCTATCCAAAAAAGAATCAGATACTGCTGTACCTGGACAGGGGGCTTCTTGCGCACTACGCGGATATGTACCAGGAATCGACAAAAGATTTGGGACAGGCGGAGCGGCTGATAGAGGAGGCGTTTACAAAGAGCTTAAGCGCGGATCTGGCTTCGTACATACTGAACGACAACACAAAGGACTATGCCGGCGAGGACTACGAAAACATTTACCTGAATGTTTTTAACGCGCTGAACTATTACCACCTGGGCAGCCTTGATGACGCGGTTGTTGAAGTGCGCAGGACAAACGAAAAACTTCGCACGCTGGCGCAGGAATACGAGAAAATCAACAGTGAAATGAAGGAAAAGTACAGAAATAACCTTTCCGGCCTCAATGTTCCGGCGGCAAAGCCTGTCAATTTTAACAATTCCGCCCTTGCCGACTATCTGGGCGCCCTGTTTTACCGCGCTGACGGCGCTTACGACGATGCCCGCATAAACCTGCTGCAACTTAAAGATGCCTTCATCACCGCGCCCAACGTTTACCAAAACCCGATTCCGGCCAGCCTGGTTCTGTCCGGCGAGGAGGGCAGCGAGACGGCGGAGGAGTTACAGATCCCAGAAAACGAGGCGCGTATCAACCTTCTATGCTTTACCGGCCTTTCGCCAATCAAGAAGGAGAACGATATTACGTTCCCGCTGCCGTTCAGTTACGGCCTGGATTTGGCGCACCTGCGGCTTCCGGAGCTTGTTCCCCGCGCCGACACGGTTACTTCGGTAGAGCTTGTGGCGGACGACGGTAAAAAGATAGAACTTGAACTGCTGGAAGATATGGGGAAGGCGGTACAGGAAACGTACAACGCAAAGTACAATACTGTTTTTTTGAAAACGCTGATACGCGTCGTCGTTAAGTACGCGTCCGTGTACGTGATTGCGGAAGCCACGGCGCAATCAAGCGAGAGCGAATTGGCCGGGAGTCTGGCGGCTCTGGCGGCTAAGATCACGTTTGACGCGACGGAAAACGCCGACATAAGGATGGAACGCTACCTTCCCGCGAAAGCATGGATAGGGGCGGTCAACCTTGAACCCGGCGCGCACACGATAACAATAAATTACTATTCAGGTTCAAGGAAAATAGGAAGTGAAGAAAGAACAATACAGGCCGAAACCGGCCGGTTAAACTTACTGGAGGGAATATGTCTAAAGTAAATATTTTTTGCGGCTGGCGAAAAGGCGGCAATGCCGCCGGCGTGATTCTGGCTGGCTGCGTCATTCTGGCCGGATGCGCGGGCGCCGCGAAACCGGCCACGGGCGGATCGCTGGAGGATTCCAGGGCGGCTGCGTACGAAGCAATAGACGCGATGAACAGGGGGGGACGCGCCGCGCCGGCGGCGGCAAAACCAGCGTCGCAGGGACTGCCTGCGGCAAGCGCCGCCGCGCCTGCAAGCGCGCCTCCTCCTGCGGCTGCGGCGGCGCGGGCGGAACCTGAATGGGTTTCATCCCCGTACAGCGTTTACGATCAGGATGCCTACATTGCCGCCACAGGTTACGGCGAAAACCGTACCGCGGCGGAGCGTAGCGCCCTTGTATCACTGACCGCCGTCTTTGGGCAGTCGATACAGGCGGAAATTTCAACTATCACGAACTACAGCGAGGCCGTGAACAATGGTTCGATAAACGTCTCCGAAAATAACGCGGTGCGCGAGGCCGTCAAGACCTCATCCGAGATGGACAGCCTCGTGGGGGCCGAAATCGCCGATGTATGGCAGAACAGCGCGGACAGGTCATGGTCGGCTGTCGCCGTGCTGGAAAAGCAGAGGGCCGCCGTGCTGTACGCCGATATGATACGCGGTAACCAGCGGCTGATAAACGAGATTACAAATATTCAGGACGCCGAAAAAAACAGCCTGGAAGCCTTTTCGCGTTACAGGCTTGCCGCTACGATCGCGGACGCAAACAAACTGTACGCTACCCTGCTTTCCGTTATTGGCAGCAGTCCCCAGGGGCTCAATCCGTCCGAAATCAAGGGCGGCAGCGATTACCGGCTGGAGGCTGCAAAGGTTGCCCGCACCATACCTATAGCGGTAAAGGTAGAGGGGGACAGGCAGAACCGGATTGGGAATGCGTTTGCCGTGGCGCTTGGCAGGATAGGTTTCACGAGCGGCGGAACGAACAACCGCTATGTGCTGAACGCTACGTTAGACCTTTCCAGCGCGAATCTTTCCGGCAACCAGTACCAATTCTGCCGCTATAATATTGACGCTTACCTGACGGATACATCCAACAATAGCCGGATGTCGCCGTACAATATCAGCGGGCGTGAAGGACACACCGCTATGAACGAGGCCGAAATACGCGCGATAAACTCAGCCGCAAAAAAGATAGATTCGGAGTTCGAGCAGGTCTTTGATAACTTCTTTTCAACGAACCTCCTCAGGTAGCGGAGGCGGGTTGATTGTTTTATGGATGCCTTTACCCTATGAAAACACAGAGGGAAAGATGTATCCGGCTCTTGCTGCCCGCTCTGTTACTGGTTACCGCGCCGGTCTTTGCGCAAAACAGCGGGGACGCTTCATTCGGCGGCGTTGTTCCGGAAATTCTGTTGCGGCCAACACGTGAAACCGAGTGGGTGTACCCTGTTGACGCCGTTATCGGGCCGCTTGGCGGCGGTGAAGTGTCAGAAGCCGCCAACGCCTATGCGCGGGGTGTTCTGCGCGATCTGATGCGGCAGAATGAAAAGGCAAACACGCTTAAAGACCTTGGCCCCGATCTGTTGAAGGAAGCCATGACTAAGATGGGTGAGACGGAGCCGCGCAGGGTACGCTCAGGCGGTGGGCGGGAGGAGCCGGATGGCAGCGTCTCGTTCCTGTTCAGATTCATCGGCAGCGAAAAAGAACTTTCCGGTGAACTGTACATACGCAACGTTGCCGGCGCCTGGAAAACGGAAGATATTATCTTTGAAGACCCCCAAAATATCAGCAGCGGCAGCGATTCCGTAAAATCAACTTTTACACCGTATGAACGGTTTTACTGACGATTGCGAAGGCCGGACTGTTGGCGGTTAAGGGGAAGTGTCAAAAGATGAATTTTCCGCGGTTTTCATGGTATATGCGGTAATATGATAAAAGTCATTTTTTTAAAAAAATCCCCAAAAAATGAAGCAAAATGCAATCTCCCGTCAATAAGTATATGAGGTTGTAAAGGTGTCTTTCACCTTCACTTGAAATTTTCTATCACACGGAGGAAAAAACATTGAAAGAAAAAAGTATGGGGTTCATTTCGTTAATGACTGACTATGTCTTTAAGCTCGTGTTCGGCGTCCAAAAAAATATAGCCGACATTGAGGCGTTTCTAAAGGCCGTACTGGACTTGCCGCCGGAGGAGTGCAACGGACTTACCATCAAAACTATTTCAAACTATCACAAAAATTTAACATTTCTTTAACAACTTTTTTTTGAATTTGCGGTAAAATTAACCCTGCAATGGAGAAAATCTATGGTCAATATACTGGTTGTAGAGGATGATGAAAAACTGAACCGCATA
>JAIRMP010000270.1 GCA_031258615.1 Spirochaetaceae bacterium
ATATTTGAATATTATTATCTTTACAAATTTTCGCCAGGACCGAGTCATTGGTTATCAATATACCATCGTTTATTCTTGTAACAACCATGTAAAACATATCGTAAATTGAATGATTATTAGACTTGTTCGACAACCCGGTTGGTTGTCTCACAGTCTTGCAGTCTTGCAGTTTTTCAGGCTTTCAGCCTTACAAAACTGCGTTTTTTAATGGAAGTGGGCGCGGAAACTGAAGTTTCCAAACAACTCTATTATTTATTCCTTCTGAAAATGCTTCTTGCCAAATTTCTTTGCCGTCTATAAATTTATCCACATAATTTATTCCATCCTCTATGTATTGTGTACATTCATCTTTGGCTAAAATATTTGCCCGATAATATTTCCAAAAAGTATTTGTTAATTCAGAAATGTATAAATCCGGCGCTACAATAAGTGTAGATTCCTGTAATACTTTGCTGAATTTATCTGCTTTCTCCTTTTGAAAAAGAATTTCCATTGCCCCACAGACATCAATTGATCCTGTCATCTGTCCCTGTCCTTACGAACAAATTCTACATAATCTACAGCTTTTACATCTTGGGGTATAATTCGAGAAAATGTCCTTTCTACTGCAAGCCTTCTTCGTTCCTTGTTTGACATTTCTTCACCAAGCCCTTTTTTTATGAGAATAATTGTCTGTTGGGCTATTGTTCTATTCTGCCGATGAGCTTCAAATGTAATTTCCTTATAAATATCCTCAGGAAAATCCCTCACTTGCAATAGCGGCATAATTTTTCCTCCTCGTCCTCCATCCTTCGTTGCACACAATATATATACAGTTGTACCAACCGTCAAGGTGTTTTTTAGAAAAACGTAAAAATTTTAGCTGGTATTGCACAGGCAACCGCGCCATGACAACAGAGCCGCAGTCGCGGCTCTGTTGTCATGGCGTTACAGAATCAGCATCGCGTCCCCGTAGCTGAAAAAGTTGTACCGCTGTTGTATCGCCTCGCGGTACGTTTCCAGTATCAGTTTCCGCCCGGCCTCCCCGCCGCTTTCCGCGCCGGCAAACGCGCATACCAGCATCAGCAGCGTGGAGGCCGGCGTGTGGAAGTTGGTAAACAGCCCGTCCGCAGTCCTGAACCGGTAATCGCCGTAGATGAAGATGTCCGTACTCTGGCTTCCTGTCTGAAAGCCCCCGTCCCGCCAGGCCGATTCGAGCGCCCGCAGCGTCGTCGTCCCCACCGCTATCACCTTCCGTCCCTCACGCTTCGCCGCCTCTATCCTTGCCGCCGTTCCGCTTTCTATGCAAAATGACTCCCTGTGCATCTTGTGATCCTCCACGTCCGCGCTTCTCACCGGCAGGAATGTTCCCAGCCCCACGTGCAGCGTGATGAAGGCCGTCTCGACGCCGCGCCCGGCAAGCTCGGAAAGAAGCGCCTCGGTAAAGTGAAGCCCCGCCGTCGGCGCCGCCGCCGAGCCGTGCCGGCGCGCGTACACCGTCTGGTAGCGGTCCCCGTCTGCGGGGTCGTCGGCGCGTCTTATGTACGGCGGGAGCGGGACGTGGCCGTGAGCGTCAAGCCAGGCGTCGTCAACGGGCCTGTCGAAGCGCAGGAGGCAGCGCCCCTCCGGGTAAAGCAGCTCCGCTTCCATGCCGCCACTTCCGCTTCCGGCGAAGCGGAAGCGTTCCCCCACCCGCCTCGCCGCCTTTTTCGTGATTACCTCCCAGGTTGACGGCCCGGCGGCCTCCTCGATCAGCAAAAACTCACTTTCCCTCCCCCGCCCGTCCGTCCCGAAAATCCGGGCCTTTCGTACCCGCGTATCGTTGAACACCATGAGCGCCCCGCTTTCGATAAGGCCGGGCAGGTCCCGGACAACCTGGTGGAAGCGCCTGCCGGAAGAACGCTCCAGCACGAGGAGGCGGCTTTCGCCCCGCGCCGCCGGGTACTGCGCTATCCGTTCATCCGGCAGATCGAAGTAAAAATCACTTGTTTTCATAGTTCCGCAAAAAGGCCGCCGGACGGCGGACGCATCATCTCAAGACCCAGGTGTTTGTAGGCCGGTGCCGTTACCATCCTGCCTCGCGGTGTGCGCTGTAGGAGGCCCGCCTGTATCAGGTACGGCTCGTAAAAGTCCTCCAGCGTATCAACCGACTCGCCCACCGATATAGCGAGCGTTTCCGCGCCGACAGGGCCTCCGCCGTAGCGCTCGATTATCATGCGCAGGATTTCGCGGTCCAGCCGTTCCAGGCCGAGTTCGTCTATTTCCAGGCGTTCCAGGCCGCTTCTCACCACGTCAAGCGTAATCGACGGGAGTTTCTGTACCTGGGCGTAGTCCCGCATACGCCGGAGGAGCCGGTTCGTAACGCGGGGCGTGAAGCGGGACGATGTGGACAGGAGGGTGGCGGCGTCATCATCGATGCTGACACCCAGGAGGGCGGCGGAACGGCGTATGATTGCCTTGATGTCCGCGCTTTCGTACAGCGAAAAGCGGCAGCTTATCCCAAAGCGGCTTATAAGCGGGCTTGAGACCATACCGGCCTTTGTCGTAGCGCCGGCCAGCGTGAACGGTTTCAGCGGCAGGCGCATCGTCCGCGCCCCCGGCCCCTGCCCGATCACAAAGTCCAGTTCGTAGTCCTCCATCGCTATGTACAGCTTTTCCTCGATTTCCGGGCGGAGTCTGTGTATCTCGTCGATAAAGAATACCGCGTTAGGCTTGAGGCTGGTGAGTATGCCGACCAGGTCTTTCGCCTTTTCCAGCGCCGGCGCGGATGTCTCGGTAAAGTCCACGCCCATCTCGTTGGCGACGATACGCGCCATAGTCGTCTTGCCGAGTCCCGGCGGCCCCGTCAAAAACAGGTGGTCAAGACATTCGCCCCTCTCCTTTGCCGCCGCGATAAATATGGCAAGGTTCTCCTTCATCGCCGCCTGCCCCAGAAACTCCTCCAGCCTGGCCGGGCGCAGCGCATAGTCCCGCGCGTCCTCAGGCAGCGCTGTCTCAGGATGGAGTATCTTTCCTACCCCGCCGGCCTCGTCCCCGCCGCCGGCAGCGTCCGCGACAGGCGGCCTCGTCTCTTTTGCGCTCATTTTGTCAGCTTAAGTATTGCAAGGCGGAACAGCTCGCTTTCCCGTTCCGCTCCGCTCCGCTGTCCGTCCGCCTTGCCGGACAAGGCCGCTTCCGCCTGTTCCAGCGCCGCAGCCGCCGCCTTCCTGTCGTACCCCATGCCGGCAAGCGCGTCCACAAGTTCCCCGTATGGGGAGGACGCGGCGGCCTTCGTTCCGCCGCCCTGCACGAGCCTGCCCTTTAAGGCCAGCACCATCTTTTGCGCCGTCTTCTTTCCAAGCCCGGGTACCTGCTCAAGCCGCGCCACATCCCCCTCCTCCAGCGCGCGCTCCAACTCGGCCTGCCCTATCCCGCTCATTATCCTGAGGGCTGCCCGCGGCCCTATCCCATCGACCTTTTGCAGCTCCATGAACGTAGTCCGCCTTTCGGCGCTGGAAAAACCGTACAGGCGCATATCCTTCTCCGTATGGTAAAGCCACGTAAAGACCCGCGCCTCGCCGCCGGCAGGCCCAAGCGCCCCAATATCGCTAAGCGGCATCATCAGTTCCCATTCCACCCCGCCCGTCGAAAGGTACAGCGTATCTCCCGCCCCGCCGCTCACGGTACCACTCAAACTGTTGAACATGATAGAATCATACACTTAACAATTGGCAATTAGCAATCAGCCGGAAAATCCTTCTCCGGCGTCCCCCCTTCGTTCCTTCTACCTGATGTACCCCGAACGTCCATTATTGTGTTTACAGTGAACGTTATGCCGCATTTTGAAAATTTTTCGCGGAAAACCGCGTGAAATATAATGAAAAACGGCGTATACTCTATTATGAAAATACACCATGGAGATATTATGGGGACAAATATTGATTTGGATGAAACCTTGGTTAAAAAGGCAATGGAAATCAGCGGAATAAACACAAAAAAGGCAGTAGTAAACATGATATTAAATGAATATATAAGGAAAAACAAGCAAAAAAATATATTAAAATATCGTGGGGCAAAAATATGGGAAGGCGATCTTGGAAAAATGAGAGAAAATAGATGATGGATAGATTGATAGATTCAGTTGTCGCCGAGGATGAGGCGGTTGACGGACATCGACTTATTTTGATTTAGCCTTCGGCGGCGGCGGCGGCGAAGGCGGCGCGGGTTTCTTTATTACTATCACAGAGGAATTGCGCCCCCTCTTTTGGATGCTTCCGTTTTTACCGTCTTCTTCTCCTGCAATGATGAACCGTTGCGGTTCTTTACGATTCATGGTGATTACCTCCTACTGATTCTTCGCTTTTAATAAATTCTACCATTTCTACATTGTAGGCGGCTATCAATATCTTGTCAATAGTCTCCAAAGGAATGGTATCTAGTTTTCCTTCCCCGTCGCTAATGAGCCACGTTGCATTTTTCAAAACAAAATGTCCTTTCTCAGGATCATTCGGCCATTCCGCAGGCAGCCCCATTATCCTCCGTTCATCTTTTAAATCCAGGATAATATATGATTCCGTTTCGGCAAATGTTCCATACCATTCGGAAGGATAAGAAGTTTGGTTGGTGATTTTCCATTTACGAAGCCATTTATGCAGGATGTCATTATTGTATAGGCATGACCATACAAGGCCGA
>JAIRMP010000271.1 GCA_031258615.1 Spirochaetaceae bacterium
TGGATTTGATTACCTCTTCAGGACTTTCTCCTGCCAGAACCCGTTTTACCGCGGTAATACGCAATTGTTCACGCGCCGCTTTGCTTAATTTCCGTCCGTCGTTGTCTTTCATGTTTCAATACTATCATACGTAGTGGGTTTTGTAAAGATTAGTAACTTTGACCTCGCCAAAGCCCTCTCCGATCCTAATGATCCAAAAAACTTCGGAATCTTGTTGGGCAGGGATACTATGTCAAGGTGGAATATCGTCTGGAACGGACCGACATCTTCGGTGTTTATCAATGATTAGGACTACGTTATGAAAAAACTGGTATAATCGCCGTTTTATCATTTTCCGTCCTCCCCGCCTTCTCCCAGGAAGACGAGTACGCCAAGTTCCAGGGGGTGTGGTATGAAGTTGACGAAGAATACGCCTTCGTCATATTTATTGATGATGTTTTTATTAGTAATGTTGATGGTGGTTTTTCCCTTCGCTATTCTGTAGAAGATAACAACTTGATAATGAACAATCCTAGAACATTAGGTATTGACGGGGTGTGGGATGAGATACAGACCGAAAACGAAAAAAGTAAAATCCAATATGTATTTTCCGGTGATAGATTAATACTCATATTCGATGGTGAGCCTATGACACTTTCACGTGTTCCTGAGTGGTGATATTATTCTTGCTCAATAATTATTTTTGCCTTCTCTATATCTTCTATCAACCCGTGTAATGCGTTCAACATCCCAGGCATATCTCCGAAAAATTTGGCGAGCGAATTAAATGTGTTTGCATCGTCATAGGGCTTTCCTGTTTTGTCATCTTTGCCATATCTACTTTTATCTCTGAAAATTCTTTTGCGGCATTGTATTGCTCAGGTATCCCGGAATCAAGGGCTTTCTTTACGGTATCGTTTATGGCGTTCATTTGTGGTGCTTCATTACCAAGATTAAAAACACCTTCAGAAAACAAAAACTTAGTCGCGTCTTTGGTTCTCCTATTAATACCTGCCAGCCGCCTTCCCTCCGCGGCCTGTGCTTCTTTTGCCGTTGCCGTTCTCACCATATCAGCGCCTCCCATGGTATACCGTGCTATTATATTTGCATGGGGTATATCGGATTTTGCAATTTCCTCCGCCTGTTCTTTTAATTCTTGAGCCTTACTTGCTGGTGTAGGCAGTGGAGCTTCTTTGGGTTGTTTTTCCTCCGGGTATGCCTCCTTCAGTTCTTGGCCCGGATGTACCCCCGGCGCTGTGTCATTCGTATTTGGCCCCGCATTTATGAAAGCAGTCACAAGGGCTTCCTGTAGCGTATCCATTCTGGCGTCAAAATGCCGCTGCCCGGCGTCCGTGATGTATTTCTTAATGTCCATGATAACGCTTAACTGCTTAAGCTCTGTCGACTTGTATTCTTCATTATTCTTAAAACTTTCAATCGTTTCTTTCCATTTGGGGCTGCTAAACTTCTTTTCTGTTTCCTCCTCTATTCTTTGCTCACTCCACCCTTCACTTTTTCCCTGTTCCCTGATCTCTGCCTTCGCGTCCTGATACCTCTGATCCAACGCCGCCGCGCCGGTGTAGTTCAACTCGTAGAAGTTCCTCATCTGCTCCACCCTGCCGGCGCGGTTTCCCTCCACGCTTTCAATCATCTGCATCTGCGCGTGGAAAAGCTCCGGCGTGAGGCCGCGCTCAAGGATCGCCATCGGGTCTACATAATCATAGCCCCGCCTCAATTCCAGCGGGTCGCTGCCATCCTTTTTTTTCGTGTGGTCCAGATTGCCTATAGTCCTCCAGTTTTTATCGGCGACCGAAACAGGCCGCCCCTCGCTGTCAACAGTCATTCCCGCGCTGTCCCACTTCTTCAAAAGATTCTGCGCCCCGCGAAACGCGAGAACATCGCTGGCGGAGGAAAGGGATGTAGCAGCCGCAAGCCCCGCGTTCATACCGGCGAGGCGGTTTGCGCCCTGTTCGCCCTTCCATAGCTCGCTGCCGCCCAGGTCTGCAAGGAAAGAAAGATTGCCCGCGATCTCGTCCGCCCCCCGGACAAAACCCTTGCTGATACCGTCCTCAAAAGTCCTCTGCATGGCCCGGAGAAACTCGTTAAACTGGCCGGGGGCCATGCCGCTTGCCTGCCTGCCCTGCCACGCCGTGTTGAGGCCGTCAGCGACGCCGAAGCGGCCCGTCCTGTTTCGGAATTCAGACAAAACGCCCCTGTCTGCTCCGGTTCCGCGCTCAAAGTTGAACACGTCCCGCGCCGCGTCCAGGGCCTGCCGCTCGTTTAAACCCTGGTATGCCGCCTGTTTTACCTGCGCCATGCCTTCTTCCGGCGAAAAGCCGTACTCTGTCGCCGCGTTCGCCGCGTTCTCGAATGTCCGGCGTATGCTCCGGGTGTTTTCCTCTTCGGTTCCGCCGTACTTGCCGAGCAGCCCTGTAAGCTCCATAGCGGCGGGCGCCTGCCGTTCCCAGTTCTTTGCGTATGCTTCGCCGGTCGCCATTTCGTTGGCTTTTTTTCCATCGCCAAGCGTACCTACCAGATCGCCGCCCGCGCCCCGCCGGTAGCCGTTGTCGAAGTGGAAAAAATCGTTGACTCCGAACCCCCAAATAAGGTCTTTACACTGGTTTTCCCGCCAAGCAGCCCTTTCTTTGACAGACTCGATAAATATGCCGCCAGCCAAAACCGGGAGACAATGCTCCATATCCTGAGCCTCCTTGATCAATACCCGTCTACCCGCCTCCTCATAGAAGGCTACGCGAACCCCGTCCTCGGTACCGACAACGAAAAGCCAACGCTCCTCACCCTCAGCGGAAGACGCGCGGCCTACATCGCGGGCATCCTCGTCAACTCAGGCATCTCCCCGGAACGGCTGGTCTATGTCGGCGAAGGCGGCAGTCGTCCCATCGTTCCCATCGAAGACTGCGGCAACTGGAACCAGAACCGCCGTGTCGAAATCCGCCTCATCCACGACATTCCCCAAGCTCCCTCCGCATCATCCACAGAAACCGCAGATGAACACAGATGACGCGGATTTTTTCACCCCGACCCCCTTAATCCGTGAAAACTGCGGACATATTCCGTCTGTAGGCTCGCTACCCCGCCCCTCGCAAAGCCGGCGGGCGCTGCGTCCCTCGCCAAGCCACTCTAAAAACGGTAGGAGTTTGCGGTAAGCCAGCCGCTAGGCGGGCGGCGCAAACTCCTATGGCAAGCGCGTAGCGCTTGCCACCGCCCCTTGACGCAATCCGCCGTCTGTAGGTAGAATACCTTTTATGAAAACTTTAACAACGGCAACCGCCCGTCGAGCAGCGTGGAGTTTGCGCCGCAAGCTTATGGCTTGCTTAGGCAAACTCCAAGGCAAAGGCTGCGCCTTTGCCCAGCCGCAAAGCGGATTCCCCCCCCCCCCCCCTGAAAATATGTACTATTTGTAAAACCACCACTATATACAACGTATACCCTGCCGGGAGCGGGCGGCTTGGCCTATAGCGGCAAAACGTTTACCGGATGGAACACCGCCGCCAACGGTTCCGGCGCGGGCTACGCGGCGGAAGCGGGATTTACGGTCAACGGGAACACTGCCTTTTACGCACAGTGGGCGAATGAACCGGTAACGCCTCCGGGGGCAACGCTGGCGGAGAAGTTCGCGTATATCGCCGGACGCGCGGACGACGGGGCGGTGTATGATATTGAGGTAAGCGACACGGTATATATATATGAATGCGGCTACGGTTTCCACTCTGGGACGGAATGTAACCGTAATAATACGGAGCGCAAACCCCAGTGATATAAAGACCATACAGCTTGAAAATACCGGCTTTCTGTTCTCGGTAGGCGCAAATATCACGCTGAAACTGCAAAACATTGTTCTGAAAGGTGTAAGTTCCAATACCGGCGCTCTGGTACAGGTAGGCCAGGGGGCGACTTTGATACTGGAAACGGGTGGAAAAATCAGCCTGAATACTAATACCTCATCCCAAATGAGCGGCGGAATATATATTAATGGCGGAAATCTGATCATGAACGGCGGGGAGATTAGCGACAATAATGGATATTTTCGGGGAGGTGGAATATATGTGGATAACATGGGGACTGTAACCATTCAAGAAGGGGTCATTTTCAGAAACAAAACTTCTGGTTCTGGCGATATGAGTTACATAAGGGGAGGGGGTATATATATTAACAACAATTGCACTGTAAGGATGAATGGGGGAACTATTTCCAGTAATACTAGTTGCCGGGGCGGCGGCGTATATGTGGCATCTTCGGGACTTTTTATCAAGCGACCCGCATCGGGAAGCAGTACCAGCGGTATCATTTATGGCTCCATCGGAGAAAACGCCAATTCCGCGTCTGGTAATGGAGATGCCGTCTATCGTGATAATGGAAGTTTGCATGAAAGAAACGCAACCCTCGGTTATTACGACGAGATAACCAGTCAATCCGATACGGGCTGGGAGTAAACACAGGGAAACGCGGTGCATGGCTGTAGGTAATGCGGGGGCGGCGATCCCTCCCACCGGATGAAAAAGACTGATATACTTATAAATACCATATTGACAGTTTAGACGAGGCATATTGAAACAATCAGGGCTATGGTATAGATTGGCTGAAAGCGCGTAGTTTGCGTTGCGCGTTCGTAGCTCAGCCGGATAGAGCAACGGACTTCGAATCCGTAGGCCGCACGTTCGAATCGTGTCGAACGCATTTCCAAAAAGGATGTATATGAACAAAAAACAAATACTTCAAGCCCCGGAAAACCTCGACCGGGACAAATTACCTGTTCGCGGCTGCGGCGGTGAAGGCGCGGATACTTATCGCCGCACCATTTCTTTTCTGCTTTCAGCGGCTATACGTGAGGTTTTTCCCGATCGGGGCGAGCACATATATCATTCCATAGGCCGCGCCTGTTACTACACGTTTGCCTGCGGCCCCAGGGTTTGTGAGGATGAGATAAACCTGCTGAAGGCGGAAATGCGGCGCTTGATCGCGGAGGATTTAGAGATAAGCTGCCGGTACATGGATTATGGTGAAGCGCTTGATTATTTTGAAAAAAACGGCCTGGACAATACAGCGCTGTTGCTGCGCCAGCGCGGGGGGGAGCGTGTAAAGGTGAATCAGCTTGGCGGCTTTGCCCGCTTGTACGGCGCGCCGCTGTTTTCCCGCACGGGCGATGTATCCGTATTTGACATTTCGCCTTATCATGAAGGCTTTTTGCTGCGGTTCCCTGCGGACAGCGGCAGCGGGACTTTGGAAGAATTTACGGAAAGTCCAAAAACATTTTTTGCGTACAATGAATATAAAAAGTGGGGACGTATTATCGGCATCCACTCCGCGGGGCATATCAACAAATTGATAGCTGATGGAACAATAAACGAATTTATCAGGATGAATGAGGCTTTTCAGGATAAAAAACTTTCCGCGATAGCTGATGAAATTTACGAACGCCGCAACGATGTAAAACTTGTTTTGATAGCAGGCCCCTCAAGCTCCGGTAAGACAACAACAGCAAAACGTCTTTCCGTCCATTTGAAGGTGCTCGGCATAGAGCCTATCGCGATAAGCCTTGACGATTACTACCTGCACCCGGATAACGCGCCGAAAGATGAAAATGGACAGCCGAATCTGGAATGTCTTGAAGCGCTGGATGTTGATTATCTTAACAGGCAGCTTTTGGACCTTTTTGACGGAAAAGATGTTACGCTGCCCGTTTTTGATTTTAAAACCTGCGCGCGCAAAGAAGGAAAAACGATTAGGCTGGGGAAGCGGCGGGAAGTGCTTGTTATTGAAGGTATACACGGCCTTAACGACGCGCTCACGCATCAAATTAAAAACGAGAATAAATTTAAAATATTTGTATCCGTTCTGACGCAGATTATTGTTGATGATCAGAATCCGGTGGACCCCTGCGACAACCGGCTGCTCCGGCGCATCGTAAGGGACAGCCAGTTCAGGGGAGCAAGCGCGCTGCGAACGCTGTCCATGTGGGACAGCGTTCAGAATGGCGCTGAAAAATATATATTCAGGTTTGAAAACAGCGCCGATGCTGTTTTCAATTCTGCCCTTGATTACGAGATACCTGTCCTGAAATGTTATGCGGAACATTTATTGCGGGGGGTAAAACCGGAAAATGCGCCGCACGGTGAAGTGTCACGCTTGTACGCCGAAGCGTCGCGGCTTTTGGATTTTCTTGATAATTTCAATATCCTGCTTCCGCAGGCGGTCCCCGCATATAGCCTGCTGCGCGAATTCATAGGGAAAAGCGGTTTTAAGTATTAGGAGTTTGTCGCGTTTCGCGCATAAAATCCCCAAAAATCGCCTGCAATGAGATTTTTACCCCGCAAACTTTAAAAGCAGCCTGACAATCGTGTTTTTCATGGTTTTTCAACTGCGACAGGCTGCTATGGTATGCCTATTTTATCGGGCGGCCAGTACCGGAATATTGCCTTGCCGATTATGAAGGCGGCCGGAATGGGACCCCATGTACGTGAATCGTTTGTATTGCCGCGGTCGTCGGAAAGAACAAAGAATTCATCGATTCCAAGTACAATCTTTTCCATGCTGCCTGAAAAGGGTATGGCTTCGTCCCAGATGGCCGGTACGTTCGGGATGTTTATTTCGTAAAGTTTATCGGACAATTCAAATTCCGTGAACGTATACTTGTCGCCTGCCGGCTGTATTCTAAGAACATAGTTGCTCATTGATATTGTATCACCGGGCATGGCTATTACACGTTTGATAAATACCTGGTCTTCAATTCCGGAAAGTCCTGTTTTGTTTGCCGAAAAGAAGCGGATCAGTTTATCGATCACATTTTTTATGATGCTGTTGTTTCTGTATACATTTTTGTTTATCAAAACCACATTACCGCGATCTGCGGGAAGTGAGTCAAAAAACGGCAAATCCGGCAGGGGTTTTTTAATTCCAAATGTTGAAAATATAAATCTGTCGCCGTAATTAAGCGAAGGCTGCATGGATGTATTTTCCAGGACGCGGATCGAAAACAGGAAATTTGTTATAAGCATATAGATCGCGAAAAATAGCAGTACAATAAAAATAATACCGCGTCTCTTTGCCGCCAGATTTTTTTTGTCGGCATAGGAATATTTAAGCGATTTATTAAACATACCTCTGCCTTACTTGAGAAAACTGGCACGGCCCGGCAGGGGCCACAGAGGCCAGTATATAAACGCGCCCTTTCCCAATATTTTTGAGGTGTGTACAGAACCGAAATAACGGCCATCGTGTGAATTGTCACGGTTGTCGCCGAGCGGCAATATGTATTTTCTGGGGACATACCAGCCCTGTACGCGGCGCGCAAGCTGTTCGCTGTAGCGGTCTTCGTGCGGAAAGGCGGCGCAGTTTGTCTCCAGCCAGTTTGTGTTGAAGGTGTTCAGATCGCTGTAACGCAACTCATTGTATGCCCTGATCGCGTCAAACATTTCCGGCGTTGGCGTGAGCTGGAGGTCTATCCACGCAGCCGCGACTCCGGCCAGTTCTATCGCCGGGTAGGAATCCTCATCGACAAGCCGGGTGATGTTGTGCTTCCAGCCGCGCTGCTCGTTGTAATCCCGCTCGCTCACAATCTTGTCCTCGCCGTTAAAGCGGATAAACATTTCGCCGCGCCGCGAATAAAAATGGTCGCCGCCCATGCCGACCGCCCGTTTTATCAAAAAATGTGCCTTTGGGTTGCCGGCCTGATCCCTGTCGATGTCCACAAGCGAGATCGTAAGCATATAAATGATGCGCTGCGCCACATCGAATGCGGTGCCGCGTGAATTGTATGACGGATTTTCAAATATGATGATGTCGTTCCTGCCCGGCTTTACAGGACTGCCCAGTTTCAGGAGGCCCGGCAGCAGTTCAGGTCCGTAAATCAGTTTGTTGACAAAAATCCGGTCGCCTATCAACAAGGTATCTACCATGGAACCGGACGGAATCTGATAAGCCTGAAAAAGGTACTGATTTATGAGCAGAACGACGCAGGCCGCCCAAACAAAGGCCTCTATCCAGTCAATAACAGGATTTTTTTTCTGCTGTTTTTCCCTTTTTATGCGTTGAATTCTGCGCCGGCGGCTCAGATAGGCTTCCGTCAAAGACTGTACCGAGTCAAAAAACCCCCGCTGCCGCCGCTTTTTGTCTGTCATTTGTAAAAACCTATCCCCAAGGCTGCCCTTTGTCAAGCCGCCTGCCAACCGTCACTGCTTTTTCCCCGCCGGCAGGCTTACTTCATTGTATCCTGCGCGCAAAGTCCGGCCGTTGCATGGCAGGCGGTATATTAAGCGGAGAATAGGGCAGTCGTTTTTGTAGGCGGGCTTTACGGACAAGGGCTGTAACGAAAATGAGACATTTCACTTGGGCAGAAGTGAGTAGGCGGGTCATGGCAGGACAAATAACATTCCGGCTGTTTGCGACGTTTTCTTGCCCCCATTAGCA
>JAIRMP010000027.1 GCA_031258615.1 Spirochaetaceae bacterium
ATTATGCTTGAAATCTATCAAAGATTTTTTATAATGTCAATTATGCGTGTGACAAGGGCGAGGACGCTGGGCTTTTGTGCCGGGGTCAGGCGAGCGGTCGAATTGGCGATGGAAGCCGCCGGAAACGCCAAACAGGGGGAAGAAAAACGGCTTTTTACGATAGGGCCTCTGATTCACAACGGATGGGCGCTGCGGAAACTGAGCGAGGCAGGCTTTTCCATGCTGGACGAGGACAGCCTGCCCCGTGACCTTTCGCTGTCATTTACCGTGATAAGGGCGCACGGCGTAACGCCTGATACTAGGGCGGCTCTCTTGCAGCGCGGGACAGAAATCATTGACGCCACCTGCCCAAAAGTACGCAAGAGCCAACTCAAAGCCCGGTATTTATACGAAAACGGCTTTACCGTGTTCATAGCCGGAGAAAAAAATCACGGCGAAGTGCGGGGAATACGTATGTTTGCGCCGGGCAGCCTCGTTGTCGAGGGCAGGGACGAGGCTTTCGAGGCGGCAAAAGCGCTTTTTTCAAGAAATAGCGCGGCAAAAACGGCTATAATAGCGCAGACAACGATTTCCAGCGCGGAATACGAGGCGGTATACGCCGCGGTAAAGGCGTTTTTCCCGGATTTGGCGGTCTATAACACGATTTGCCGCGCGACCGCGGCGCGGCAGAACGCCCTTGCCTCGCTCTGCTCGGTCGCGGACGCTCTGGTAATAGCCGGGGACCCGGCATCGTCCAACACGCGCCGCCTGCTTGCCGTGGCGGAAAACCACTCAAAGCCGGCGTGGATAGTCCCCGATGCCGGCTCTCTGCCGCCCGGCCTCGACAGATTCGGCGTGATAGGGCTGTCCGCCGGCGCTTCTACGCCGGACGCCCTCATTGATGAAATAGAACAGGAACTGAAATGCCGCGCTCCGTGAGGAGGCTGCCGCAATTTACTTTTAATTTTGGGCGCATCCCCGCGCTAAGCGCCTAACAAGCTATCCGTTGAACGCCGCATATATGCCGTTATACGCAATTGGTGACAGAATTGGTTGGAAAATATAGTATAAAAAATCATACAAACAGAATCAAAAAACTTGTGTCAATAACTAGCGATTCCTTCTGTCAACCCAAAGTAGAAATGTCCCCTATTTAACCAAAGTAGAAATGTCCCCTTTGGCTTTAGGTCAGGCGGTCAGCGACACCGGATTTTCAACCTCCTCCACTATGATTTCCCGTATTTTTAACGGTTTGTTTTTTCAGAGATTTTTTATTTCTCGTCTAATTTTTTATGCACCGGTACTCTGTCCTTTGCCCTCGGACGTTCCTTATTTGTACTCAGTATCTGAAACTGCTGTCTTTAAGGGCTAAATGAGAAAGGGCCTCTGGCAGGACGTATGTCGGGCTATTGCCTGATTACACCCTAAATTCGGCCGCAACCAAAAGGTGACTGACACCTCCTAAACGGGCCAGGCGCCTGAGCCTTCGCGTATGACCCTTATCTCGCTGCCCGTCATATCGAGTATGGTCGAAAGTGTGCGTGGTAAATCCTCCCCGCTGTCCAGTATCAGGTCTATGCCGGCAATATCCTCCAGCTCACAGCCCTGTTCAAACAGTTCTTCCTCGTCTATGCTCAGAGTTTCGCCGTCACCCGGCGCTTTTTTACCGCCCGGAGAAAACATCGTTTTCTTTGCCGTTATGGAGTATAGCGGGCATCCGAGACTTTCGATCAGTGCCCGCGGCACAGGGTGGGCGCTGATGCGGACGCCAAGTTCGCCGCGGCGCAGTCCAAGTTTCTTTTCCGTGCCCAAAAGTGTGTTCAGTATGAACACGTACGGCCCCGGCGAAAGCCGCTTCAACAGCCGGAAGCGGCTGTTATCCAGACGGCAGAATTCGCAAAACTGCGATATGTCCGAACAAAGCAGCGTAAAATGCCGCTCATCGCGTTCGCCGGAGATGCTCCGCAGGCGTTTTATGCCTTCCTTCGACCGGTGCGAGCATACGACAACCCATGAGGTATCCGTGGGCAGCGCGGCTATCTTTCCGTCACACAGCATACCCGCCGTCCGAGTCAAAATTCGCCTGTCTATGTTTTCGGCAACTATGTACTCTATCATGTCAATCCCATCCATCGCTTTGCAAGCGTAATTCGTAGATTATTTTCCGCCTTTCTCCCAGCCGTCAAGCCTGCGGCTCAACGCTTCGCGTTGAGCTTGGGAGTTTGCGGCATCAGCCTGGCGGCTGGCTTACCGCAAACTCCAGGCCGAAGCGTGTAACCCGTTTGCTTTCACGCTGCGCGGTTGTCTCCGGAGTTTGCGGCGCCGCAAGGCGGCTTACCGCAAACTCCTACCGTTGTTGTTGGGCAGGGACGAGGATGTCTCGGTTTGGGGGGTAGCGGAAGACCCGCGCAGCGGGGCTGGAACGTAGGGGGGCGCGGCAATAACGGTGGCGGTTTGCGAAAACGGCCAAGGCAAAAGCCTGAACATGCGTACCCCTTGATTATAGCACGAAACAAGGGTATTCTAAAGCGAAAAATGCGAAAAAACGTATTCAACATCCCGCTATCTCAGCCGTTTTTGACGACGCTTGCGCGCTATCTGTTGGCAAGGGAGGACTTGCCCGATTGCGGCGTGCTTTTGTTATCAAGGCGGCGTATTATTTTTGATGAAGCCCCTGTAGCGGCGTAGGCTTGAGGAGAAATTTGGAGAAATTTATGGAAAGCGCAAACGTACAATTGCGGGAACCGCCCCGTGGCGTAACCTTTGAAGATGTCTGGGCGTCTATGCGGGAGACCGACCGGATGCTCAAAGAAATGGGCGCGGAGACCGACCGGCGCATGGCGGAGACCGATCGGCAATTGAAGGAAAATGCCCAGCAAATGAAGGAGACCGACCGGCGCATGGCGGAGACCGACCGGCGCATGGCGGAGACCGACCGGCGCATAAAAGAGACCCAGCGCATTGTCGGCAGCCTGGGGAACCGGTTTGGCGACATCGCGGAACAGTTTTTGCTCCCGGCTTTACCGGAAAAGTTCAAGGATTTCGGCTTTTCTTTCGGGGAAGTATACCGCAATGTAAAATGGAAGAATGAAAGCCGCGGCCTTTCGATGGAGCTTGACGCGCTGCTTGGGAACGGCGGCCAGGCAATGGTGGTCGAGGTAAAGGCAAGGCTGGACAAGGCGGACGTTGACGATCAGGCTGAGCGCATGGAAAACGTGCGCCGGTATGCGGACCTGCGCGGGGACGCACGGCAGTTTTACTGCGCTGTAGCAACGATGAGCGCCGATGAAAGAGTCATCGCGTATGCGCTGTCAAAGGGCTTTTTCCTCATCATGCCGTCCGGGGAGGATGTCAAAGTGACTAAGCCGGCAAGCGAACCGAGGTTCTGGTAACTGCGGCAACAATGAAACAGTACCCGCCCGACGGCGGCGGCCGCAAGGCGGCTGACCGCAAACTCCTACCGTTGTTGTGGGACAGGGACGAGGATGTCTCGGTTTTGGGGGTAGTGGAAGACCCGTGCAGCGGGGCTGGAACGTAGGGGGGCGCGGCAATAACGGTGGCGGTTTGCGAAAACGGCGGGGAAATTGCGCCCCCCTTCTTAGGGAATAGTGAAGAGTGAAGGGGGTTGTATTAACCCGCCTGCCTGCCCGAAATGCGCTTGACAGAATTGGGGGGAGTTGGTAGTATTAAATACATTACCTGACGGGGGTGTAGCTCAGTTGGCTAGAGCGTGTGAATGGCATTCACAAGGTCAGGGGTTCAATTCCCCTCATCTCCAGAAAATCAGTATTATAGTTTTATGAGCATGAACGAAACCCCTTCGGGGGAACGGGTACACATAGGTTTTTTTGGCAAGCGGAACGCGGGCAAATCGAGCCTTGTGAACGCGGTAACAGGCCAGGACCTTGCCGTAGTATCCGAGGTGAAGGGGACAACGACGGACCCGGTACAAAAGGCGATGGAACTGCTGCCGCTGGGGCCCGTGCTGATAATAGACACACCCGGCATAGACGACGAAGGGACACTCGGCGAACTGCGCGTCCGCAAGACCAAGCAAGTCTTGAACAAGACGGATGTGGCCGTGCTTGTGGTGGACGCGGCGCTGGGCAGGAGCGCGGCGGACGATGAACTCGTCGGCATATTCCGTCAAAAAAACGTCCCGTACATAATCGCGTACAATAAAAGCGACCTCCTGAAAACCGCAAAAGACACTTCCGGCGGCAGTGAAATCTATGTAAGCGCTATCGACAAGACGAACATCGAAGAACTAAAGGAGCGCATAGCGGCCCTCGCCAAGACGGAGGAGACCAAGTTGAGGATAGTCGGCGACCTGATCGGCCCCTCCGACTTTGTCGTGCTGGTTGTTCCGGTAGACAAGGCCGCGCCGAAAGGCCGGCTGATCCTGCCCCAGCAGCAGACGATACGGGACATTCTGGAGGCGGACGCCGCCGCGATAGTGGTAAAGGAATTCGAGCTGCGGGACACGCTTGCGTCACTTGGGAAGAAGCCGCGCCTTGTCATCACGGACAGCCAGGTTTTTGCCAAAGTTTCCGCCGATACGCCGGCGGACATCCCGCTCACGTCGTTTTCTATACTCTTTTCACGCTACAAGGGGTTCCTGGATCAGGCGGTCCGCGGGACGGCGGCGATAGACAGGCTTGAGGACGGCGACCGCGTCCTTGTCTGCGAAGGCTGCACCCACCACAGGCAGTGCGACGACATAGGCGCCGTCAAACTGCCCCGCTGGATACGCAACTTTACAGGCAGGCAGGCGGAGTTTGACTTCACCGCCGGCGGCGGCTTCCCGGACGACCTATCGTCCTACAGCCTTGTGCTGCACTGCGGCGGCTGTATGCTAAACGAACGGGAGATGCGCTACCGCCAGAAGTGCGCCGCCGACCAGAACATATCGTTCACCAATTACGGCACGGCGATAGCCCACATACAGGGCATCCTGAAACGAAGCGTAGCGATGTTCCCCGGCATAGCGCAGACCCTTACGGAAGCGTCCGGTTAGGCGGAGGCGGGGGCCGCCCGGCAGTGAGCAATGAGCAATTAACAGCGGCTAACCATTAACTATTAACTGATATGGGGGCCGGCGCGATTTCGGTCAGGACCCTGTCTATGTCGCTGATAAATGTTTTGGCGTGAATCGAACCTTTTCTTTCCAGCAAGCGGTTGAGCAGCGTGAAGGCTTCCGCCAGCAGCGCCCCCACCCTGCCGGGCAGGCGGAGGCCGGGGCTTACCGTTACGCGGGACAGCATCACCAGCCCCTCCACAGTCGCGGCCTTGCCTATGCCTTGCAGCAGCGCGCCCTCCGTCAGGCTGAATACGCCTAACCTCCATATCACCCGCCCGTAGGGGAGCAGCGCGTTGAAGAGAACGATTACCGCAAAGAAAATGAGCGTAACGATCAGCTTCCCCGCTTTTCCCGTAACGATGGCCGCCAGTAAAAAAACGAGGAACAGCGCCGTTCTTGTCAGCGGGGCTTCAGCGAAAAGCATGAGGGCGGACAGCAGGAGGCCGGCGGCAAAGAGCGGCGCTGGCGGAAGCCTGCCGGTGTCAAACAGTGGGGGACTCCTCCGTTTGCCGGTGGCGGCCTGCGAAGCGGCGGCCTCCGGCGGCGGCGCTCCTGTTTCGACAGGAGCGCCGCTATACCAGCGGGACTTCGCGGTAAAGTGCTGACAAAAGAGCCCCAGGGCAGTCCCGCTCACCGTCCCCATCGCAAGGAAGGGCGGCATGATGTAGAGCGCTCCC
This sequence comes from Spirochaetaceae bacterium, assembly GCA_031258615.1. GTDB lineage: Bacteria > Spirochaetota > Spirochaetia > Treponematales > Breznakiellaceae > JAIRMY01. Next base: position 5,737 of record JAIRMP010000027.1, read on the forward strand.
GGCCCCAGGAAAAAAGACCGGGCAAGCGCCACCTGTGTAACGTTTGAAACGAGCGCTCCCGTTATGCTGACCCCGGCAAGGCTCATATACTTTTCGCTGACGGCCCGGCGCAGCAAGTACATTGCCGCCGCGGAAAGCGCCGTTCCCGACAGCGAAAGCAAAAATATATACGAAAACAGAGTCCCGGAGATGAGGGCCTGCCCAAGAATCTTTACAAAGACCAGCGTGAAAAACTGGGAGAGAGGCAGCCGCAACGCGATCAGGAGCGGCGCGTTGGCAAGCCCCAGTCGTATGAAGGGCAGGGGCTTGGGGATCATGTATTCAATGGTGGAGAGGAATAGGCTTAGCGCGGCGAGTATCGGCAGCCTGGACGCTGCCGCGTCCAGGCTGGCTTCCACCGTGGTTCCAGGCGGCCTCACCATGTAACGGCGTCAACCGGACTGCCGGGGGAAGCGCCCTCCCCCGTGGCGGAGGGCGCTTCCCCGCCGTCTACAGTGATCATCACCTGGTTTGGCAGGCAGGCCGTCCACTGTCCATGCCGTCTGACAGGCGGCATGGACACGCAGGTTTGGTTACGGCACGGGGATGCCGCGATGTACGCTTTGCCGCCGCTTATCTCGACAAGCGTATTGCCAATGGGGCCCGGCACGATGACCGTTTCCGATGAATCCAACGGAAAAATCCAAGTCCCATAGCGCCCGCTTACGCTTATATGCGCCGTACCGCTGCCGGCAGCCCCGCCGTAAACAAAAAGAGCCGACGCTGTAAAAAGCGCCAGGCTCAGGTAAAAAACCAGATGATCCAGTAATTTAAAGCGTACGAAAAGAAGCTTCCACGAAAAAAAGAGCGGGGTATGTTTCGTGGCGGCCTCTTTTAGACGCCAAGAACGGCGGTAACGCCGGGTATCTTTTCTTTTAAGTAGTTTTCGATACCGTTTTTCAGCGTCATCTGCGCGTGAGGGCAGCAGCCGCACGCGCCGGTCAGCTTGAGTGACACTGTACCATCCTCGGCGAGTGACACAAATTCCACATCACCGCCGTCCGCCTGCAATGAAGGTCTTACATTGTCAAGCGCTGATTTGATCTGTTCTTCCATAAATCAATCTCCTATTGTTAATAAGTATACGAAATAAGATATATCCGTACAAGCGGCGGGCGTGCGGTCTTGAAATTTATGGCGGAACTTGAGATAATGGCATGGAGGGGTACCTATGGCACGTGGTGATATTGGAAGATCATTATTGCTTTTACTGCTTATACTCATTATTTCCGCAGGTGGATTGCTCTGGTTCGATTACCTTAACGTGATAGACATAAAAACAACACTTGCGCCGTTATACAGGCGGCTCGGGTTGGGCGCGCGCACGCAAAGTGCCGTACCGCGTGGGGAGGTCATTGACCTTGACGCGGAGCGGCTTGCCGTGCGCCTTGAAACTCTTGATCTGCGCGAACTGGAGATGAAAAAGCAGGAGGATGAGATTAAAATGCGGCAGGCGCAGATAGAGCAGATGTCCGCTGAGTTGGAAGACAGGCAGAAGGGGCTGGATGAACGGGAAAATTCGATGAACGCGATCTCCGGTGAGACCGCCTCGTACGAACGCAACATAGAACAGAGCGCCCGTTACCTGAACAGTATGAGACCTGAGAATGCCGTAGCTATAATAGAAGCGATGGATGATCAGAAAGCGATAGACATTATGCGCAAGGTTGATGAAATAGCGGCGGCGGAAGGCGCGGCTTCTATAGTTTCTTACTGGCTTTCCCAGTTGCCTCCCGCCCGCGCGGCGGAAATTCAGCGGAAGATGACTATAAGACCATAATTTAGGGGATTCAAAGAGTATGATTGATGATGTAAAACCTGTTGTTAAAATTTTCCTGGCCGCACCGGGCGGTCATGGCAGACCGTTCTGCGGGCCAGGCATGATAAGGCTGCTCGAGTTGATCAACGAAACTGGCAGCGTCCGCCATGCCTGCGAAAATATGCAGATGTCGTACAGCAAGGGCTGGAAACTGCTTAGGGGCATGGACGAATACCTACAGTATCCGGCAGCGGAGCGCAAGCAGGGCGGAATAGGGGGCGGCAAGGCCAACCTCACCGAGGCGGGGCTGGCCTTTCTGGAAAAACACCGCGCGTTTGAAACGGAATGTCAGAAGGTCGTACGGAAACTGTTTGACAAGCACTACCCCGCCACCACCGCTTAAAAAGCGGTGGTGGGCGCGTCCGCTTCGTAATCGACGCCTTCGACATCGAAGCCGTGCGCCTGGAGAAAGTCGTGTTTAAAGCCCGCCGCATCCGATTCGGCGTAGAGGTTTTCCTCCGTGATCCTGCCAAGCAGCGCGGCGGTTTCCTGCTGAACGTCATCGCGCATCTCCCAATCGTCTATGCGGATGCGGCCTTCCCCGTCTACCTGCGTCTTCCCCGCGTCAGCGGCGGCCTCCGGCGTATAGAGGCGCTCCAGAAACAGGCGGCTTATCTGCTCTATGCAGCCTTCGTGCAGCCCCTTCCCCTTCATCACCTTGAAAAGGCAGGAAATGTACAGCGGAATGATCGGTATCACCGCGCTTGCGCGGGTTACCAGCGCTTTGTTCACGGACACCCATGCCCGTCTTGCGCTGCCCGGTCCGTCCGCCGCGAATTTCCGGTTTAGCGCCAGCGCGGCGCGTTCCAAATCTTCTTTTGCCCGCCCTATTGTGCCGTTCTTGTAGATGCCCCAGGAAAGTTCAGGGCCTATGTAAGTGTAGGCTACCGTGCGGCAGGATGGCGAAAGAACGCCCGCCGCTTCCAGCGCTGCCATCCAAAGTTCCCAATCCTCCCCGCCCATCACCTTTACGGTGGACGCGATCTCCTCATCGCTTGCCGGCGCCACGCTCACCTCGCTTATCTTCCCGCTTGCCATGTCGAAGGTTTTGCCGGAGTACGGCTCGCCTATCGGTTTTATCACGGACTTGTGCATTATGCCGGTCGCCGGATCGGTACGCACCGGGGAGGCGAGTGAGTAGACCACCAGGTCGAGCTGCGCCGGCAGCCCTGCCGTCCGGGCGGTATCCGTTACGGCGTCTATGACGGCGGCCTTTGTCTCGCGGGAAAAGGCGTCCGCTGAGAGGGTTCTCGCGGGAAGAGCCGCAGCGGCGGCCTCGCTGTCGAAGCAGAGGTTGTTGTACCAGCCCGGCGTTCCGGGCCGCGAATCGGTGGCGGGCTTTTCAAACGATACGCCTACCGTAGCAGCGCCGCAGCCAAAGCCCGCCGCAATCCGGCTGGCAAGGCCGTAGCCTGTGGAACAGCCTATCACGAGCGCAAGCCGCGGCGGATTACCAGGCGTTTTGCCGCTAAATAGTTCTTTTACGCGGGTTATCTGGTTACGCACCGCCTTCGCACAGCCCGCCGGGTGGCTGTTAATGCAGATATTACTGCGAATCATGGGTTTAATTATCATTGTTTCTCCAAATTACTCCAAATTTACGCGCCGACAAGGCACATCCACTCCGCTTCCGCCGCGACATCGCCGCCGACATACAGCTTGCCGGCCTGTCTTATCATCTTTGCGGAGATACGGAGGTTTTCGATCTCGCTGCGGGTGTCGTCCCCCGGCCTCACCTGGCGGCGGAACTTCACTTTGTCCACCGTTCCCAGGAAAAAAAGCGCCCCATCTCCTATCACCCCCAGCTTGCGGAGACCGGCGCCGCCGGACTGAGCCATAGTCTCCACCAGGATGACGCCTGGCACAACCGGGTACTGCGGAAAATGCCCGGCAAAAAAGAATTCATTCTCTGTAAAAGTATGCCGCGCGACAATACGCTTGTCCGTGGCCTCAATTATCTCGTCAACAAACAGAAACGGGCTGCGGTGCGGCAGTAACTTTTCTATTTCCGTCCTGTCCGGATTTTCACTCATCTTTTTTTTCTCCTCAATACGCTGTCAAATTATCCGACTACCCGTTATGGCAGCGGTTTAATACCCTAAATATACCACAAAGCGGCGTAGTTTCCAGCGGCAGGACAGGTAAATGGTTCCGGCATTATAACAGTCTGAAACAATCAGCTTCTGCACAGGCTCATTTGTGTCAAGCGCTGTCCGAAGAGTAAACAATCCCCCCTGCGCCCTCAGTAGGGTTGCTGGCAAGCCAATTTCACCCAGGTTCGCACAGTAGCGCATCTCGCCGAAAAAGAGCCGCATATCCCGCCCGCATACGCGACTCCGCTTTCTTTATCTTTTAATTTGCCTACTGTATCAATGCGAATCAAGGGTTGAAGTAAAGACAAACGGCACAAAAGGCACACCCCAATGCCGTTGGCAAAGATATTTTTTTGCGTAAATCTGTAAAGACCTGCTATGAAAGCGGGTTTTTGATTGTTGAAACCGGCTTGAAGCCGTAATTTTTTTCCAAAACAGTCCCCGTGAAGGGGATATTCCGAAGATGAACTTCCAGTTTTATAGGAGACAGTATGAATCTCGACTTTTGGGACAAGGCCCGCGCTTTTGTTTTTTGCTGAAATGCTGTCGGTTATGGCGGTCTACATTTTCGCGGTATATTACGCGCTCAAAAGATTGGAACGGAAGCAAAGGCTTGAATGAGAAAAGAATTGACAAA
>JAIRMP010000042.1 GCA_031258615.1 Spirochaetaceae bacterium
GCTGACGATCAACGGCAACGCCACCGCGCCGAGTGCGGCGAAGGTTTTCGGCATCAAGGACGTTGTTATCAACAAGAGCACTGTGAATGCTGACACCGTCATCGCGACGCTGACTGACGCCGCTAAGGTGGACGTTTCCAAAGCCACGATCACTTATGGGGGTAGCGGCACGGTGGAGGTAACGCTGCCCGCCGCCGTGTCCAGCCCCACATTCAAGGTAACTAGCGACGGGGCCGTGCTGAAGGTCGGCGCGACGACTACCACGGTGAACGCCCACGTTACGGCCAACAACGGCTATGTCGAGTTCGCGGGCGCGGTTACGCAGGCGACGATCACCGGCAGCGGCAGGGTGCGGTTTAAGAACGGTTCGACTGCCACTGGGTTTACCACTGCCGCGAGCACCATTACGGCCAGCGTCATTGACTTCCCCAACGGGTTCACCACCTCTCAGTACGGGCCGCTGACGCTTTCAGGCGATGTCCTCATTCCCGCTACGAAGACCATCACCTTTGGTCATGAGGACGGAACGCTGACGCTGGAGGAGGGGACGGTTGTCAAAACCGCCGCCGGCGTCGATCCCTTGCTTACGGCGGCGGGTAATGTGGTGATAACGCCCGTTGCCACCGCGGTGCTGACGGTTGCGGCCGGCGGGCTCGATGTGAGCACGGCGGGCGTTGCGTTTGGCGGCGACGTGGTGTTCGGGGGCGACCTGACGCTGACGGCGCAACCCGCGACCTTCGGCGGCACGGCGTACTTTGCGGACACCAAGAAGATCACGCTGACGGCTGCGGAGAGCGTCATCACGCTAACGGCGAACACCGGGGCGCTCGTGGCCGGGGCGCCGGGCGCGAATCCGTGGGTGTACGACGCGGTGTTGCAGGCGGGTGAGTCGAACGCGGTTCTCACGCCCGGCGCGTCGGTAGACCTCACGTTTAGCGCAGGCGGCAGCCGCGGCATTGAGCAGGGCGCGACAACAGCGGCCCTCGTGCTGAGCGGCGATGCGCACATAACAAGCGGCGCAACCTACACGGTGGCGGCGGGTGAGAGCGCGGCCAACATCCTCAAGGTGGCGGCGGAGAGCCTTCTCACGCTGGGTTCGGGCGCTCTGGAAGGCCAGGGCTCCACGTTTGAAACGGCCAAGGCGTCCATCGTGCTGACGGGCCACGCCAGCCATGTGGGCACGCTGGTTCTGGTGACCAAAACCGCCTCTGGAGCAGCGGGCGGCGGCGGGAAGCTCGTGCTCGTGGGCGGCGGTACCGCTCTTGGATCAAGCGGCGATATACAGCCCGCCCAAACCGTTACGGCGGCCAACCTCACCGCGACGGGCCCGACGGATGGCGGCTCGGCGTTCACCTTTGCGGGCAGTTCGGAGAACCTTAGCAGCATTACCAGTATCAGTACGAGCCCGCAAGGCTTTAAGAGCATTGAGGCGGCGACTATTGATTCGGGCACTAGCGGCACAGTTACCTTCGTGGGCGGGACTTCCGGCACGGCGACGCTGGACAAGGCCGCTACACTACAGTCGGGGAGCTAACGCGGAACGCGCGGCCCGGCGCACATAGCAGCCGGGGCAAACAAAGCGGGGCGTAGCCCCGCTTATCAAAAGTATTTTCCCGGCGGGAGCCGGGGAATGCCCCCATGGGGCAAGGAGTTTTTTATGGCAAAGTACAACAAACCGGTGTTTGTCAACGAACAGATTGGCAATCCTAAAGTCAAAACCGCGAGCAAGTTTATCGCGTACAAGACATGGGACGATCCGAGCCTCTGGTTGGCGGAAGTCATCGACAACGGCAACGCGTTCTTTCACTGGCATCAGGGCGACCGCGCCCACGGCCACAAGGACAGCATTATCAACTACATCTCCGACGCGGGCGAAAAATGGACGGCAACCATCAAAGATTTCGTCTATTTCCACTACCAAAACGGCGATAAGTCCAAAGGCCACAATGATGATGTCATCAAATACATCAGCGGCGACAACCAAGGCTATACCGGAAGTTTCGCCGAGTGGTTTGACGAATAACCGGCGTACCTCCCGGCGCACTTCACAGCCGGTAAAAAAGTCCTGAAGTTTGCGCAAAGCAAGCCGCTTCGCGGCTTGTGACGCAAACTCCGGAGACAAGCGCGGAGCGCTTGTTCAGCGTATGCCGCTGTTTTGCTGTTTGGGCAGTGAGGCTTCAAACATACTTTTTAGGTCATCCATTGATTTGGCCTGGCTGATAAGCTCGGAAAACATTTTCTCCGCGCTTTTTCTACCGTCTTCCCTGCCTTTTTCAATGCCTTTCTCAATGCCTTTCTCAATGCCTTTCTCCCAACCCTCTTCCCAACGCACCTGTAAAGCGTCATCCCAGTTCCATTCGGTCAGCAACATATTTTCTCTCTTCCGATCCGTGTTCTTTTAAGAAGCCGGCAAGTATGCCGTGCTCTATGCAGAAGTCCACCGCCAGCTTTACCGCCTTGTTCCTATCAAGTCCGGCAGCCTCGTTCCCCCGCGCATTATTTACAAGTTCAGCGTAGCCGCTTAGCGTCGGGCTTCGCGCCTCTATTTCAGGGTTTATCCCCTTGTTGATGTTGTATACGGTTACTTCTACTTCCAACGCTATCTTATCATACCACCCTATTTCCTTGAACAGGTCGGATAATCTTAACACCTTGCTGGCGGGAAAATCCTCCTTTCCGGTATACAGCACTATGAACACGGGCCGGGGTATGCTCATCTTTCTGGTGGAGTACAGTTGTTTGTTGTCGATTATCTTTTCATAAAGCCGCGCTATGTACAGCAGCAGGCGGAGCGGCATATTGGGGCAGGCCAGCCTGCACCAAACGTACGCCAATAGCTTAGGAGTCGTCCTTGCAAGCCGCTGAGCGTGAAAGAGAGCGGGTTACGAGTCGTCCTTGCGAGCGGCTTTACGAAGAGGGTGGAGTTTGCGGAGACAACCGCGGAGCGGTTGCGCAGCAAACTCCGGAGCTCAACGCGTAGCGTTGAGCCGTTGTCCAGGATGAAGGATATGTCGTTGACCAGGCCCATGAAAAGCGCGTTTTGCAGGGTATTAATCTCGATGCCGTCTTTGTCCGTGAAGTTTGTGCCGTTAATCGCGTTGTACAGCTCCAAAAGGCGTTCCTTGTCGTTGAAAAGCAGCGTGAACACGCTGTCCTTGTATTTGCGGTTTACATCGTCCATAGCCGCCAGTATGTCCCGTTTCGGGTGGTTTATCAAGGCGGCCATTTGCCAGGCAGTGAAAGCCCAAGCCAGGAAACGGCTTGGGCTGCCCCTATGGGGCAAGGAGCATTTATGAAAGTTAAAGATTTAATCATAATAGACCGCGCGATGTACGCCGCCGCCCGCGCATTTTTGAATCCGTACATAGACCGGGTTCTGGTTTAAGGCCGGCGGATATGCCGCAAACAAGGTTGCGCAATACAGAGAAATATGTTCCTGAAAGATTATCACTGATGAACGGAAAAATATGCTCATAATGCCTTGACATGGTATAGTTTGCGGCGTACAATAGGCTATGACTATCAATAAAGAAAAGAAGCCCTTAAACCTATTAATCCGTTGGGTTACATCCGGTATACACGGTATAACCGCGCTGAAATTGGTATGGCAAGCTCACATATCCCCCCCCCCCCCCACATGCGCGGATACCTAAAGAGTCCCGGAAAGACCGTGCCAAAAAAGCCATTTATAAAAATGTCCTCCTTTTCTGGGCGAGGATATCCGCCGGTCAGCGCTTAAAGCGGAAAAAATTATTGCGTTTTGAGACGGATATTACCGATCACTGCAATTTAAACTGTGCCGGATGCAATCATTTTTCGCCCCTGGCGGAGGAGCGCTGTGTTGATGTGGACGCCTTTGAAAAGGATTTTGCCCGCTTATCGGAGCTGACCAAAAGAAAAACCGAAAACATCGACCTCATGGGCGGGGAACCCTTGCTTCATCCCCGGCTTCCGGAATTACTGGTGATAGCCAGAAAATATTTTGACGGAACCATCAATATTGTTACCAATGGTTTATTGCTGACAAGGATGCCGGATAGTTTTTGGAAAAGCTGCGGGGATAATAACATCACCGTAAAAGTTACCAGTTATCCGGTAAGGATAGACCGCCACGCCATACGGCAACTAGCCAAAAAACATAAGGTCCGCTTGAAGATCCGGCGGCAGATAAACAACGTCCACACCTGGTGCCGGCTGCCCAAAGATATTCAAGGCCGGCAGGACATCAACGAAAATTTCAAATTATGCGTTGTATCGAATTTCTGTATATTTTTGAGGGACGGTAAGTTAGCCACCTGCTGCCTGCCCTTAATCGCGGATCGGTTTAATAAATATTTCCATCAAAATATGCTCCGGACCGCGAAAAATGATTACGTTGACATCTATGGGGTAAAAAACATCGGGGAAATCCTGGATTTTTTGTGTAAGCCGATACCCTTTTGCCGGTATTGCAAGATCAAGGACTGGGAAGTCGGCGTGGAATGGGGTGTTTCAAAGAAGCATATTGCCGAATGGATAGATACAGAATCCACACATGGAGACAACGAATCTACCCGTGTATGTTAGGTTATCGGGAAAATCAGATAGGGGGCCGGCTCGATTCACGCGGGCAAGGCCTTTTGGGAACCAGCGGCCGCCAATCAGAAACGGTAGAGTGGGGTAGAAAGGTAACGCTCGCCCGTATCGGGGATGATAGCAGGCACGGTTTTATCGGTTTTAAGCCTTTCGGCGACTCGAACCGCGGCGAGCGCCGCCGCCCTCTCCCATCAAGCCGCCCCCAAGCAAAGCCCCTGGGTCGCCCCTTCCCTCTTTACCATCTCTTTGGTATAATCATGGCAATGCTTATTGACGGGCTCTACACGATACTCATCGAGCCAATCATCCAGATCATCGAAGTCATCTTCATGATTTTTAGCCGTATGCTGAACAAGGGCATGGCGGTGGTTGCGGTGAGTGTCGCGATTTCCCTCCTGACCCATCCCTTCTATAGGGTTGCGGAAAAGTGGCGGCAGGTGGAACGCGGCGCCCAAGCGCGTCTTGCCCGGAAACTCCGCGTTATCAAGAGCGTTTTTTCAGGAGACGAGCGCCACCTCATGATCACGGCCTACTACCGCCAGAACCACTACCATCCGGTTTACGGCCTGCGGAACTCAATCGGCCTCTTCATCCAGATACCCTTCTTCATGGCCGCCTATATCTGCCTTTCCCATCTGCAAGTCCTGAAGGGCGAGCCGTTTCTGTTCATCAAGGATTTAGGCGTGCCGGACGCGCTCATCCCGCTCTGGGGCGGCGTCAACCTCCTCCCCATCGTGATGACGCTGGTCAACTGCGCGGCAGCCGCCGTCTACACGAAGGGCCTTCCCAAAAAGGATGCGGCCCAGCTCTACCTCATGGCGGCGGTCTTTCTCGCGTTGCTCTACAATTCGCCTGCCGGACTGGCGCTCTACTGGACGTGCAACAACCTCTTTTCGCTTGCCAAAAACATCGCGCTCAGGGCCGGCGATTCAGCGAATAAAGGGGGAAGTC
>JAIRMP010000050.1 GCA_031258615.1 Spirochaetaceae bacterium
CTGAAACCGCTGGACTATAGTCGGGAAGTCCTGGATTACCGTCTGAAAGCCTTAGACTACAGTCCGCGGCCGCTGGACTATAGTCTGGAAATGGTAGATTATAGTCGTAAAGTTATACAGTATAGTCCGGCAGGGACGGACTTGAACAGAAACAAGGAGGCTTTTATGGCTCATAGTGATTGGGTTCCCACGAGGGAACAGGATTTAGTCGATTTGGCGCAGAAATGGGCGGTGGTTTTGGCGGATTCCGTGAAAATAACCGCTTTTGGCTGGGATTCAGCCGAATGTACGGCGCTCAGCCCCGCCGGCCCCGCTCCTACAACGAGTAAATCAACTGTCCGCATGATTTCAGTCTACCAAACAGGGCGCTCCTGTAAAAAGTGTCAGTCACCTTTTTGGGGTTTCCGTTGACAAAGATATTTTTTTGTGTGAATCTGTAAAGGCCTGCTATGAAAGCGGGTCTTTGATTGTTGAAACCGGCTTGAAGCCTTAATTTTTTCCAAAACAGTCCCCATGAAGGGGATATTCCGAAGATGAACTTCTAGTTTTATAGGAGATGCTATGAATCTCGACTTTTGGGATAAGGCCCGCGCTTTTCACGGGCATACTTGCCCCGGCTTGGCTATAGGCGTAAAGGCTTGCGAGGGCGTGGTGGAAAAGATGGGGGTGAGTCCGTCTTTTGATGAGGAACTGGTGTGCATCGTTGAAAACGATGCCTGCGGCGTTGACGCGGTACAAGCCATCGTCAGTTGTACCTTTGGAAAGGGGAATCTGATTTACAAAAATACGGGTAAAAACGCTTACACGTTTTTTGACCGGAATAAAGGAAAAGCCATGCGCTTTTACTTCAAAAAAAAGATGGCGGACATGGACAGAGAGGAGTTTCAGCGGTATCTCCTCGATGCCCCTGTTGACGAGTTGTTTGACTGCAAAGAGGTCGATTGGGAAACGCCGTCTCATGCCAGGATCTTCACAACTGTAACCTGTGAAATATGCGGCGAGTCCGCATCGGAAAATAAAATCCGCTTTCAAAACGGCAAAAAAGTCTGCCTCGACTGTTTCACCAACTACAGCCGTATAATTATTCAGGGAGGAATAGCATGAAAAAGTTATTCAGAAAAAATTGTGCCTTGCTTTTTATTGTTCTGTTTTTTTCATTATGTTTTGTTGTATGCAGCAAAAAGCAGTCGGCCGCGTCCGTTACGGAGAATGGCGGCGGGACGAGAATTGTTACGGATAAGTTTGGACGGGAACTAGAAATTCCTCAGACCGTTAAGACAATTATCTGTTTAGGTTCAGGTCCGCCGCGTATGGCCGCGTATCTGGGAGTCATGGATATGCTGGTTGGCACTGAGGAACATGACGCTGAAACTCTGACGGTTCTGCGGGATTACAATCCCATCTACCATGACGCGCTCAAGGCTTTGCCTATCGTCGGGACAGGGGGCGGCAGCGGTCAGAACAATGGTTATCCCGAGGAAATTATCACTCTAGCGCCCGATGTAATCCTTGCCGGTTTCGCGCAGGAAGCCGCTGATGAATTACAGTTCCAAACAGGAATACCTGTTGTTGCCGTGGGCTATAGCAGCAATGGTCTGGCCAATGATACCTTCTATACTTCTTTACGAATATTTGCCGAGGTTGTCGGAGCGCGGGAACGGTGCGAGCAGGTGTTGTCTTTCATTGATGAATGTAAAAAAGATCTGGGCGGGCGGACAGCCGGAATTCCGGACGGTGAAAAACTAAAAGCCTACACCGGCGCCGTTACTTTCAGCGGAAGGCATGGTTTTGGCGGAACATATTCCGACTTCGGCCCATTTACGGTGATTAACGCCGTCAATGTAGCGGACAAGGACACTGAAGAAGGGTATTATGAGGCTGATCCGGAAAAGATTCTCGGCTGGAATCCCGATATTATTTTCCTGGATCCGGGTAATATGAATCTGGTGAATGAGGAATACGTAAAAAACCCCGACTACTTTAATTCCGTGCGCGCCGTGCGGGAGGGGCGGGTCTACACTATGCCTTCTTTCAATAATTGCAGCATGAATATTTCCTATGCCTTGATGGACGCTTACTATGCCGGTATCGTTTTGTTCCCTAAACAGTTTAGCGACATTGATATCGCAAAAAAATCAGAGGAGATACTGACGTTATTCCTCGGTAAAAATATTTACGACACCATGGCGGCGGGTGGGCTTTATTACGGCAAGATAACAGTAGGAAAGTAGCCGGCATGGGTCATTCTGTTCGCGGTAAAGAAAAAGCGGCTGAATATAACCGGTATATCAGGCGGAAATGGATAGTTCTTTTAATACTGGGCGTCATTTTGCTGGTTATAAGCGTGTTATCTGTTTCTGTAGGATCTTCGGGGCTTTCGATACCGGAAATATTGGAAGCCCTGTTCGGTTATGGGACGGTAAAAAGCAAAACAATCATTTGGAATCTTCGTATGCCCCGCGTAGCCGCCGGCATAGGCGTTGGAATTGCGCTTGCCATGACGGGCTGCATTATGCAAAATACCCTGCGTAATCCGCTGGCCTCCGCCTCTACTCTGGGCGTTACCCAGGGGGCGTCTTTCGGCGCCGCTTTTGCCATTGTGCGGCTTGGCGCCGGGGTACAGATTGGTAACGCCGGCGCCGCCGCCGCGATTGCGGTTACTAACCCATATATAGTAACGGTTTGCGCTTTTTTGGGCGGCATAGCGACCACGGCGGTCATTTTGGGTTTGTCGCGCATAGGCAATGTTACGCCCTCTACCATGATACTGGCGGGGGTCGCCCTTAGTTCACTCTTTACCGGCGCTACGACGCTCATTCAGTATTTTGCCGATGATATGTTGATATCCACAATAGTCTACTGGACTTTTGGCAGTCTGGGGCGCGCCGGCTGGCGGGAAATCGCCTTGATTTTTTTATTCAGCGGCCTGGCATTTTTATATTTTATTTTTAACCGCTGGAATTATAACGCGATGGAAAGCGGCACGCCCACGGCAAAAAGTTTGGGCGTACCTGTTGATTCATTGATTCTAATCAGCATGATTGTTTGTTCGCTAATATCCGCCGTGTCTGTCGCTTTTGTAGGCTGTATAAATTTTATCGGATTGATAGCGCCGCACATGACCCGCCGCTTTGTCGGAAACGACTATCGCTTTCTGCTCCCTTGTTCCGCTCTTATGGGAGCCGTGCTTATGATTGCCGCCGATATAGTTTCCAGAATATTAGTATCGCCCACCGTTTTACCGATTGGGGCGCTGACTTCTTTTCTTGGCGCCCCTCTATTCCTATATATGATTATGAAAAAAGGAAATATCAAATGATTCAGATCAAAAATATTTCTTTTTCATATACCGGTAATGAAGTTTTGAAAAGTATTAGTTTCAATGTTCAGTCCGGAGAATGTGTTGGAATTCTGGGAAATAACGGAGCTGGCAAAAGTACCCTCATTACCTGCCTGAATAAAATTCGCACTCCAAAAACCGGTGAAATTTATATCAATAATCAGGACGTGTTGAAAATGGGACGATTGGAAACGGCGCGCCGCATATCCTATGTGGCGCAAAAAAATGAGTTAAGCCAAATGACCGTTTTTGACTGCGTACTATTAGGACGAAAGCCTTATATCAAGTGGTCCGTATCTCAAGAGGACATTGATATTTGCGATTCGATGATCGAACAGGTAGGACTGACAAAGTTTAAGCTACGGTATATAAACGAACTTTCCGGCGGCGAGCTGCAAAAAGTCATGCTGGCTAGGGCCTTTGTTCAACAGCCCCAATTACTGCTTCTGGACGAACCGACAAGCAACCTTGATCCAAAAAACCAATACGAAATGCTGGCCTTGGTGCGGCGAATGACGCAAGAAAGAAATATCAGCGCCCTTATCGTCATCCATGACCTGAATCTTGCGTTACGTTACTGTGATAAGTTTGTATTTATCAAAGAAGGTGTTGTCCACAGGTACGGTGATGCGTCAATCATAACCGGTGAAACGATTTTTGATGTTTATGGAATTAAGGCTGTCGTTACCGAGGCAAACGGGAAAAAAATAGCCGTTATCGGATGAGGCGGCGCCGCAAAACAGCGTTATTTTTTCGACCGCCGCAAAACATCCTGGCGCGGTCCGGCGGTGCGGCGTCCTGTGGGTGAGCCAATTCCGCAATACCCTGGGTAACAGCAGTTTTACTGGATTGCTTCGTACCCTACGGGTACTCGCAATGACGGCGCTTTGCCGCGCACCTGCCGGCGCACCCTCGTAACGGTTGTCCAGCCACAGGCGGAGATGCGCCCAGAGTAAAGGGAAAATCGCTAGCGCAAGTCGTTCTGAATCTAGCAAAATTCAGGGATAACAACTAAACTGCCTTCGTATGTTAAAAAGATTCACGGAGGATTGTGCGGAACGCCTGCGCGGGGCGATAAGCGAAGCGGGCGGGAACGAGGTTTTTGCCACGGGCAGGCTGGACAGCGAGGGGCGTGTAGTGAGCGTAAGCGTGACGGCGCGGGGCAACAAGGGCGCGGTTCCGGCGGTTTACGGACTGGACGGGGACGGGATGCCGGACGTGCTGATACACAACCATCCGGGAGGCTTCCTGTCGCCCAGCGATAACGACCTGTTGATCGCGGCGCGGGCGGCGGAGGACGGCATAGGTTCGTACATCGTTGACAACGGTGTAAGCAGGGTCTACGTGATAGCGGAGCCTGTGCGCGGCAAAAAACAGGTCAAGCTGAAGGCGGACGCGATAATAGCCCAGCTCCAGGAGGGCGGCGCGATAGCGAAACGGCTGCCGGCTTATGAAGTCCGCGCCTCGCAGCTTGATCTGATGCGCGTTGTGATAAAGGCGTTTAACGAAGACAGCCTCGCCGCCGCGGAGGCGGGTACGGGTGTCGGAAAATCGTTCGCGTACCTGCTGCCAGCGTTGAGTTTTGCCGCCCTCAACAGCGAGCGCGTAGTGATCTCCACCGCGACGATAACGCTTCAGCAGCAGTTGTTTGAAAAAGACATCCCGCTGGTCAACTCCGCCCTCGCAAAGCCGGTAAAGGCCGTACTCGTGAAGGGCCGCGGGAACTATCTCTGCCGGAGGCGGCTCGGCGATATGCTAAATCAGAGGCAGCTTGACCTTGATTTTATCGGGGCGGAAAAGGATTTTGCGTCCATAGTTGAGTGGGCATCCTCCACGAACACAGGGTCAAGGAGCGATCTGCCGTTTGTGCCGGAAGAAGCGCTCTGGGCGCGGGTTTGTTCTGACGCGGACAACTGCATGGGGATGCGCTGCTATGCGCGGGAGGACTGCTTTGTGATGAAACTCCGCCGGGAAGCGGCGGACGCCGGAATCCTTGTCGTGAACCACCACCTGCTGTTCGCCGACCTCGCGGCGCGGCGTGAGGGGGCGGGTTATGGCGGCACCGTCGTGCTGCCGCCGTACCGGCGCGTGATCATAGACGAGGCGCACAAGACGGAGGGTTCGGCGACCAGTTTCTTTACCGGCCAGTTTTCGAGCCCCGGCATATTCCGCCAGCTTGCCCGCCTCTTCAGGCGGCGCGGCGCCCAGAACGGCGGGCTTCTCGTCCGGCTTGCCGCCTTCCTGCCCGCCGGGGCCGGAGAGGAGGATGGGGCGGACTGGCAGGCGGAGACTGAGGCAGTGCGGGACGCGGTGGAGGAGTTGAACACCCAGGCGCTGGAACTCTGCGGGGATAGCGTTTTCCGCCTGATACCGGCGCGGGAGACTCTAATTGCCGAGCGCCTGCTTCCGTACATAGAGAAAACGCGCCGCCTGCTGCTCCGCTTCACCGGCAAGGTGGCGGCGCTCGTCGAAGCGGTAGCCGGCAAAGCGTCGGAAGAAGGCCCAGGCGGCGGGACGGCGCGGGACGACCTGATATGGGAACTTCGCGCCGCGCTCCGCCGTCTGCAAAAACTGTGCGGCGTCTGTTCCGTCTTCATTGAGTATCAGGACCACCCGCTGGAAGCGGTCTGGATAGAGCGGCGGCGCCCAGGCAGGGCGGGCGCGCCCTATCCGGGCGGCAAGGACTGGGCGCTGTTCAACACGGCACCGGTCAGCATAGCGGAGCAGCTTAAAGAGGCGCTTTTCCAGGCGAACAGGACGGTCGTCTGCGTGTCCGCCACGCTCACCGTGTCGGGCTCGTTCAACTACTGGGCGTCCCGTACCGGCATAGAACGGGCAAAAGACCCTGAAGGCGGCGCAAAGGACGTGCTGTACGGCGTTTTTCCGTCCCCTTTTCCTTACGAGCGCGCGGTTTTAACGGCAGTACCGGCGGACGCGCCCGATCCCAACGGCAGGGACTTTCAGGATTTCGTGAACGAGGCGGTCTTCCGCCTGGCGGAAGCGTCCGGCGGCTCGGCGCTCGCGCTCTTTACGTCGTTTGAAAGCCTCTATGCCGCCTACGGCAGCGCCGCCCCCCGCCTCCAAGCCATAGGCATACGCTGCCTCAAGCAGGGGGAGGATGACCGCTCCCGCCTCCTCCGCGCGTTCATCGCCGACGAAAGCAGCGTTCTGTTCGCCGCCGACTCGTTCTGGGAGGGCGTGGACGCTCCGGGCGCTACGCTCCGCCTTGTAATAATGTGCCGCCTCCCGTTCAAGTCCCCCAACGACCCGGTATTCGAGGCGCGCTCGGAAAGCATAGAAAGGGAGGGCGGAAACCCGTTCATGGACCTATCCGTGCCGGAAGCGGTGATGAAGTTGCGTCAGGGCTTCGGAAGGCTCGTCCGCGGTTCAGGCGATTCGGGGGCGGTCGTGATACTGGACAGCCGCCTGCTCCGCAAGCGCTACGGCTCACTCTTTCTGAAATCGCTGCCGAAAACCCGCTGCTGCTTTGAAAGCCTCGACACGGTAGTCAGCCGCGTTTTGTTTTAAAAGGTGGGAGGTTTCCTTCTTCCTCTTCGCTACAGAAGTCCGGAAATGATAATCAGGTTTTGATAAAGTGGATGTCAGCCGGGCCCCACAGCGGACTGCCATGATGCTGGACTATTATCCGTGGATTTAATAGAATTTGGTAAGTAAAACGATTTAGTGAGGGACATTTATGGATAAAGAACGGCTGGATTACCTAAAATCCAGGGCAAAGGAGATACGGAAACTTACGATAGAGGAGATAGGCACGCTGGGAACGGGGCATATAGGCGGGTCCATGTCGATAGCGGACATACTGGCGCTGCTGTACTTTCACCGTATGAACATAGACCCGGCGCGTCCCAGGATGAGGGAGCGGGATCAACTTGTCGTTTCAAAGGGGCACGCGGGGCCTGCCGTGTACGCGGCGCTGGCGCTTAGGGGTTTTTTCCCGGTGGAGTGGCTTACGACGCTGAATCAGGGCGGCACAAGGCTGCCGAGCCACTGCGACCGGAACCTGACGCCCGGCATCGACATGACGGCCGGCTCGCTGGGGCAGGGGTTTTCCGCGGCTATGGGCATAGCGCTCGCGCTCCGCATCGACAAAATTAACGCCCGTGTGTACTCGATTATAGGGGACGGCGAGTCGGATGAGGGGCAGGTCTGGGAGGGCGCCATGTTTGCGGCCTCGCAAAAACTTTCCAACTTTATAGCGTTCACGGATTACAACAAGCAGCAGCTTGACGGGTTCACAAAGGACATCATAGACCTGGGCGAACTGGATGCCAAGTGGCGGGAATTCGGGTGGTTTACGCAGCGGGTGGACGGCCACGATATTGCCGCCCTTGACGACGCGATAGAGAAGGCGCAGGCGCAGAATGAAAGGCCGTCCATGATTGTGATGGATACGATCAAGGGGAAGGGCTGTTTCTTTGCCGAGGGAATAGAAAAGAACCACAGCATGGCCTTTAACATGGAAAAGGCGAAAGAAGCCATAGCCGCGCTTCTGGCGAAGGAGTAAACGATGGAAACAAAAGAGATACGCGAAGCTTACGTGAATACCCTGCTCGAACTGGGAGCGAAGAACCCGGACATTGTCGTGCTGGAAGCGGACCTGATGTCCTGCACGAACACGGGCGTTTTCAAGAAAGCGTACCCGGAACGGTTTTTTAACGTCGGCATAGCGGAGGCGAACATGGTTTGCGTGGCCGCCGGGCTTTCCGCAGCGGGCAAGATACCGTTTGCCGCGACATTCGGCTGCTTTGCCTCGCGGCGGGTGTACGATCAGTTCTTTATTTCGGCCAACTACGCAAGGCTCAACGTGAAGCTGGTCGGCACGGACCCCGGCGTTACCGCCGCGTTTAACGGCGGCACTCACATGCCGTTTGAAGACCTTGCGCTGATGCGGGCGATCCCCCGCCTCACGATTCTGGAACCTTCAGACGCTGTCAGCGCCGCCGCGCTGATAAGGGAGGCCGCGGAGATTTACGGCTCAGTCTACCTCCGCTTCCCCCGCAAGCCTGTACCCGTTCTGTACCGGCAGGACGAGAAATTCGGCATAGGCCGGGCCAAGGTTCTAAAGTCCGGCAGGGACGTATGCTTTGTCGCGCTGGGAAGCCTGATGGTGAACGAAGCGCTCAAGGCGCGGGAACTTCTCGCGGCGGACGGCATTGATTCGGGTGTGCTGGACGTACTCAGCCTGAAGCCGATAGACAGCGCGGCGATCCTGGACGAGGCGGCGAAGGTGAAGGCAGTGCTGAGTGCGGAAAACCACCAGGTCTCAGGAGGTTTGGGTAGCGCGGTGGCGGAAATCCTTGCCGAAAACGGCTTTAGGGGCAGGTTTACCCGCATAGGCGTGAACGATGAGTTCGGCGAGGTGGGCACGCAGGACTACCTGGTAAAACGCTTCGGGCTAGACGCGGAAACCCTGGCAAAACGGGCAAAGTCTCTGTTGGCCTGACCTTCAGTCTGCTAGTCCGCCCCAGTTAAAAAAAAAGCCCAAGCCGCGGAGCGCCGAAGCAATCGTGGCAAGCGCGGGGCGCTTGCCACGCTCGCAATGACAAGACCCTACTGATACTCACAAGCCCCCGCCAACCCCCGCAACAACTGCCGCGTTGCTCCGTCCACAGCCGTTCAAAACGACATGGAGTTTGAAGTCTGCCGTGAAGCAGGCTTTACAGACTCACTGAAAAACACCGAATTCCGCATAAATTTGCAGGGCAAAATTCACACGCAATACTTCCAACAAAAAACATTTGCATTTCCATTGCCGCTATGGTATCATGTTTATGACAAGGTAAAAAACGCTAAAATCTCACAGGAGGAGAAGATATGGCAGTAAAAGAAATCAAGACTACCTGCGCCTACTGCGGCGCCGGGTGTCAACTGCTGTTTACGGTGGACCAGGACGCGAACAAGATACTCGATGTCCACCCCACCGAAGGCAGAACGAACGACGGCAAGGCGTGTTTGAAGGGTTGGTACGGCTGGGACTACCTTAACGACCCCCAAATCATATCCAAAAGACTCACCAAGCCGATGATCCGCAAGGGCGGCAAGGGAAGCCCGCTGGAAGAGGTTGAATGGGCCGAGGCAATTTCCTATGTGGCAGGCCGCCTGTCGGAAATCAAGAAAAAGTACGGCCCCAACGCGATTATGGGTACAGGTTCGGCTCGCGGCCCCGGCAACGAAGCCAACTATGTAATGCAAAAATTTATGCGCGCGGCGATCGGCACAAACAATGTCGACCACTGCGCGCGTATATGACACGCTCCTTCTGTAGCGGGTCTACAGTATTCATTTGGTTCAGGCGCGATGACGATGGGCGTGCCTGAAATAGAAGACGCGGCTCTGCTGTTCGTCTTCGGCTATAACGGCGCCGACTCCCACCCTATTGTCGCCCGCCGCATCGTCCGCGCCAAAGAAAAAGGCGCAAAAATAATATGCGTCGACCCCCGTATCATAGAGACCGCCCGTATCGCGGATATGCATCTACAACTGAAAGGCGGGACCAACCTGCTGCTGGTCAACGCGCTTGCCAACGCGATTATTGAGGAAGGGCTTTGCGACTACGACTTCATCGAACAACATTCAACCGGATTTGACGAGTTCAAGGAAGTGGTAAAGAAGTACACCCCCGAAAGCGTGGCCGAACAGACAGGGATATCCGCTGAGGACATCAGACGGGCGGCGCGTATGTACGCGACAAGCGGCCGTTCAATGATTCTTTACGGCATGGGCGTCTGCCAGTTCGGGCAGGCGGTGGATGTCGTCAAGAGTTTGGCAAACATGGTGATTATGACCGGCAACCTGGGTCGTCCCTCGGTCGGCATAGGACCGGTGCGGGGGCAGAACAACGTGCAGGGCGCCTGCGATATGGGGGCCTTGCCCAACGTGTATCCCGGTTACCAGAGCGTTACCGACCCCAAAATCAAGGAAAAGTTTGAGAAGGCCTGGGGCGCAAAACTTTCTGACCAGCCCGGCTTCACGCTGACCATGGTGCCGCACCAGGTATTGCACGAAAAGGACCCGGCGAAACAGGTTCACGCATACTACATCCTGGGCGAGGACCCTGCCCAGTCGGACCCTGACCTGGCGGAAGTGCGGGAATCGCTGGAAAAATGCGACTTCGTGATTCTTCAGGACATCTACATGAACAAGACCGGTCAGTACGCCGACGTGATCCTGCCGGCAACGGGCTGGTGCGAGCATGAGGGCGTCTACACCTGCTGCGACCGCGGTTTCCAAAGGTTTCGCAAGATCATTGAGCCTACAGGTGATGTCAAGAGGGACTGGGACATCATCAGCCAGATTTCTACCGCAATGGGTTACCCGATGAAGTACAACAACACGGAGGAAATATGGAACGAGTTGATAGATCTCTGCCCCGGCTTCGCCGGCGCGACTTACGAGAAAATCGAAAGGCAGGGCAGCATCCAGTGGCCGTGCCGCGACAAGGGGGAGCAGGATACCGGCACGGTCTACCTGCACAAAGGCGGCAAATGCGCCAACCCGGACGGCAAGGCAAAGTTCTTCGCCGCCGAATGGCGTTCTCCCCAGGAGCTGGAAAACGAAGAGTATCCGCTTGCGCTCTGCACCGTCCGCGAGGTGGGGCACTATTCCGTGCGCACGATGACAGGCAACTGCCGGACGCTGCGTAACCTTGAGGACGAGCCGGGCTGGGTGCAGATTTCACATGAGGACGCGGAAGCGCTCGGTATAAAGCACCGTGAGCTTGTCAGGATAAGCTCAAAACGCGGCTCTGTTATTACCCGCGCCAACGTTACCCCGCGTGTCAAGAAGGGCGCCGTGTACATGACCTACCAGTGGTGGATAGGCGCCTGCAACGAGCTTACGAACGGCGTATTCGATCCGATCAGCAAGACGCCTGAGTACAAGTACTGCGCCTGCAAGGTCGAAAAGATACCAAACCAGGCGGAGGCGTGGGAAGCGGTAAACAGAACTTTAACTGACCTAAGGAGCAGTATGCGCATGAACGTGAAACGAAAGGGAGTATCCGTGTAAGCGTTTTTAAAAAACAGGACATTCTGTGTACGGCCTCCTGAACCTTGAAAGCCGTACACACCGGCAGGCGGATTTTAAAAATCCGCCTGCCTTCTTTCCTGGGCGCGGGCGCGGCGGGCGGGGGGGGGGGGGGGGCGGCCCCCCTAGCAATGATTGTAATGGATTCTATCTCCCTGCCTATCAACGCCGAAAGCAGCTTTGCCAGAGCGCCGAGTGATACAGGGGTGTCTTTTGTGAAAACCGCCTTGAACACGTTGTCCAGGCATATATCAATTAGGTCTTCCTGTTCGTCCAGATGTATAGTCATGGTTACCTCGGTGAAAGCAGTATAGCGTATCAGTGCGGGTTATTCGCAAAGTCTGGTTTAATACCCCGCAGCAAACTCCTGTTTGCACGCTTGCTGCGGCTAAAAAGAACCGCCCTCTACGGGGCGGTTCGTCCTGTAAAGAAATTTATAATATGTGGGGTCTGCGTAGCAGCCCCCACTTGCGGATAAGGCAACGCCTACAAAGATTTGGTATTAAACAAGACGTTATTATAAATTTCCGCAGCCGATCGAGCCGACGCGCAACCCATACAATGTTTAAGATACCACGCAGCAAACTTGTTTGCGCGCTTGCTACGCGGAGGCTCATTCAATCGACCGCGTTGCCGCGTGCGGAGGCTTATGGGGGTAGGGAGGGAGGAATCCGTCATTGTGAGCACCCGCAGGGTGTGAAGCAATCCATGCGAGGCGGCTCGACAAGCCGGATGGAGTTTGCGTAGAAAGCCGTAGGCTTGCTTAGCAAACTCCTATGGCAAGCCTACGGCTTGCCACGATTGCTTCGCTTCGCTCGCAAT
>JAIRMP010000180.1 GCA_031258615.1 Spirochaetaceae bacterium
ATACAAGAAGGTTTAGCTAAAACCGTATACAATCCGATTTCGCTTTTTCTGAACCTGAGAAACCAAAAATGCAAAGTGTATGACGGCTTGGTAATAACGCAAGAAGCATTCAAAAAAGCAAATGACAGTTATAAAATATTTGACATCGCCTATCCCGTTGAGATCCGGAAACCAATGGCATGTGGTTAGAATTTTCTGGCGGGAACTACAGATCAATATAAAGAAACACAAATTTCATGGCGAATGGAATTATACCATTTCCCCTCAATTAACTTGACTATGTTATTTATTGACACTTACTCGCGTAGTGGACAAGCCGCTTTGCGGCTTGTGTAAATTACGTTTACTAAAAAAGGGAGTGTGGTATCATATCCTCACCCAAATTAACAATCGTAAAGCGGTTGCCACCCTCACAGCAACGGTGGCAAGCCGGAGGCTTGCCATAGGAGTTTGCGGAGACAACCGCGCAACGGTTGTCCAGCCGCCTTGCGGCGGCGCAAACTCCTATGGCAACCGCTTTGCGGTTGCCACACTTTCCTAACGCGGTTTAATTTTATATCTTAATATAAAAGGAGCCACACCATGAACTATAAAAGGAGCCACGCCATGAACAGAACAGTTTTTGTCGCTTTTTTTTCCGCTATTGTCGTTGTTTTACCGTATGCAAAAGATACCCCGCCTTACGGTGAAAATCTTTTTTTACTCGGCTTTCCGGGTCTCGTAACCAACGCCGCCTCGACCGTTGGCGGCGGCCTTTACGATGCCGGGCCCTACTCGATAAACATAAACCCTGCCCTCACCGCGCCGTTGCAGCGGGTCTCCGCCGATCTGGGGGCGTCGATCATGGCCGGGGAATCGGAGGCGGGGTTTGCATTCCTTGCCGGGGCGCTGTTTCCCAGCCGCTGGGGAGTATGGACCGGCAGCGCTCAGGGCGTGTTTTTGGAGGCCCCCCTCTCCCCGCCGGGTAACACGTTCAGCGGACGTTTCGGCTGGTCGCGAGATGTCGCGGATAACCTGTACGTGGGCGCCTCGATTTTCGGCGGCGCCACGTCCAAGTACGGAGACGGCTTCGCGGCTGGGCTAGACCTCGGCTTCGTGTACAGGCTGGGGAACCTGTTCTTCTTGAAGGATACAAGATTTTCCGCCGCGCTTACAAATATTGGAAAGACCTACGATAACGATTATTACGATAACTTTCCCGGCTTTCTCACCGTGAAGGGCGGGTTTGCCGCGGTCTTGTTTGAAAACGACAACTTTGCCGCCGGATTTTCCGCGGACGCCGCGCTGCCTACTTTCCAAAACATACTGCTGAACTTTGGCCTGGAGCTTGGCATTGTAAAGATGCTTACCGTGTCGTTTGGCTGGGACATGAACGCCCGGGAACTGGCGGACGGCCTTGACCCGCACGGCCCGTTCGTAGGGGTAGCGTTCAAATGGACGGTAAGCACGGGCGGTTCTGACATTATGAAGAAGCGAGGCTGGGAAAAGACCGACCTGAACGTTTCTACCCTTTTCCAGCAGCTTGGCAGTAAAACCAACCTCTTCTCCGCGGGGCTGTCGGCGGAGTTCGGGAGTATAGACAAGACCCCGCCCGTAATCAACATGGGAGACGCTGAATCATGAAAAGGTATTCGATTATATTCGCGGGCGTTTTGTTCTGCGCTGCGATAGCTGCGGTTGGTTCGGATGAGACTCCGCCTCCCGCGGCGGCGCTGCTGGCGGAAATCTACATCTCGCCAAACAACGACGGCGTAAAGGATACGCTGACAGTTCCGTTCAGCATATCGGATAAGCGTTACATCGCGGAATGGCGTCTCCTCGTAACGGACGAGGGCGGAAAAACTGTCCGCACGATCGTGAACAAAGAAACCCGCCCTACGAGCCTTAACTTCAAAGAGTTCTGGCGGACAATCACCCGGCCCAAACAGAGCATAGCGGTGCCGAAAGCGGTCGTTTGGGACGGCAAGACGGATTCGGGGGAGCCTGTGCCGGACGGACGCTACTTCTATTCTATCCTGGCGTCGGACGACAACGGCAACTTATCCGAATCGGAAAGACGGGTGGTGATTGTCGATTGTACCCCGCCCCTCATCGAGCTTACCCAGCCTTCCGCCTCTGAAAAATTCTTTGGCGAGGGGGCGAAGTCTTCTATACGAATACGACAGACAGGCTCGCATGAAGACCTGTGGACCGCCTCTATCGCTGACACATCCGAGGCCCTTGTCCGCTCGTGGGCGCGGAATGATACCTCGCCTGTCGACATTGTTTGGGACGGGCGTGACGACTCAAGCGCGCTTGTGCCGGACGGCGTATACTCGTACACGATAAAAAGCACGGACCGCGCGGGTAATGTCTCAGCCCCGGCCCGTGTTTCAAACATAGTTTACTCAGGCGACAAGCCCGTAACGAACATAGCGATAAGCGGAAGCCGCTACTTCTCGCCGGAGATGAGCCTTTCGACAGCCGCCGCGCCGAGTAGTACGGATACGCGGATCAAGACGATAACGATGATCCCGGCTATCCCCACGCCGGGAAGCGGAAACTCGCTTCAAAGCTGGCGAGTCGAGGTGCTGGACTCCGCAATGCGGGTGAAAAAGACTTATTCAGGCGGCGCTTCAGTACCGGCAAGCATAGTTTTTGACGGATTTGACGATTCCGGCAGCCCGCTCGGAGATGGCGTGTACAGGGCGCGGCTTACCGCCTCCTACCTGAACGGTTACACCACGCCGGAAAAGCTGTCCCCGGACTTCGTGCTGGACAGGGTCGTCCCTGAAGCCTCAATCGTTTTGGCGGACAACATATTCTCCCCGAACGGCGACAGCGATAAGGACGCCATCGTCCTCCGTCAGACCGCCTCACAGGAGGACAACCCCTGGCGCGGTGAAATCTTGAACAGTGAGGGCGTTGTCGTGCGCGGCTTTGACCTTGGCGGCAAACCCGCGTCTGAAATCTCCTGGAACGGCCTGTCCGACGCGGGCCTTCTCTGCCCGGACGGGGACTACACGTACAGCCTCCTCTGTACAGACCTTGCCGGAAACAGCGGCCAGGCGGTGAGTCTGCCCTTCGCGCTGGATAACAGCGCCACAGAGCTGATAATGTCCGCCGCGCCGGAAGCTTTTTCGCCCAACGGCGACGGCGTGCAGGACTCCGTCCGTTTCAGCCTCACATCCAAATCGGAAAGCGGCATCATTCAGTACTCGCTAGTTATAACGGACGCTGCTGGCAGGACGGCGCGTACATTCACCGGCAGCGGCGGCCTGCCACCCTCCATAGTCTGGGACGGCAAAACGGACGGCGGCGCGGCGGCATCCGAGGGCTCGTACCAGGCAAGGTTGAGCGCGACGGCGCGTAACGGCAGCGTTTCAAACGTTTCAGCCGGACCTGTCGTGCTGGATATTACGCCGCCAAAAGCGCTCCTCGGCGCGCCTTACCTGCTTTTCGACCCTGAGCCGGATTCCACCCGCAAGGTTATCCCGCTGCTAATAGAAGCCGAGCCTGAAAAACTCTGGACGGGCGCGATCATACCGCAGGGACAGGGCGCCGCTCCGCTTCGTAGTTTTACGTGGTACGACGGCGCGGTTCCCTCGTTTGACTGGGACGGCACGGACGATTCGGGCAACGTGGTAAAGGACGGGACATACCGCTTCACGTTGTCGGCGCAGGACCTGGCGGGAAACCGCGCGACTGCCGAACTGTCCGGCATCACGGTGGACACCCGCCCCACCCGCGCCTGGATAACCGCCGAACACGAAACTATAGCGCCCAACGGAAACAAGACAAAGTCTCAAGTTTTTGACATAACGGTAACGCCGGAGGACGGTGTCGCCGACTGGAGATTCAGCCTGGTGAACGCGGAAAACCCCGATGGCGAGCCTGTCAGGGTCTGGCAGGGCGTGGGCGACACGGTGCCGGCAAAGGTTGAGTGGGACGGCAGGAGGCAGGACGGCAGCGCGGCGGACGGTGTGTTCATCGGAGCGCTGGAGGCCGCCTACACGCGGGGCAAGGCTGTTCGCACGGAAAGCCCGGCCTTCGTATGCTCGGCGTCCCCGCCGGTAATATCCGCATCCGTGCGCCCCGAATTCTTTAGCCCGGACAACGACGGCGTGGAAGATGAGGAATTCATCACACTCAACGCATTCTCGTACCTGCCCTTCGAAAGCTGGACCTTCGAAGTCAGGGACCCGCAGGGACGCCAGTCATTCTGGACCGCTTCGGGAAAATCGCAGATAACACGCGAGCTGGTTTGGGATGGGCGTTCCAAAACGGGAGAGCTGGTGCAGTCCGCGATGGACTACCCGTACACATTCACCGTTACCGATGTTGAGGGGCAGTCTTCCACGGCGAAGGGAAACCTCCGCGTCGACGTGCTTGTGATACGGGACGGCGACAAGCTCAAGATGCAGGTGCCGGCGATCATATTCCGCGCCGACCACGCGGACTTTGTTTCAAAGGCGCAGGACAGGCAGCAGGGGCTTGAGCAGTCCGTTATCGACAACAATATGCGCGTGCTGCGGCGTATCGCCCAGATTCTGAACAAGTTTAAGGATTATACCGTTGTCATCGAAGGTCACGCGCACAATGTTTCCGGCACTGATGCGGAGGAAACTAGTACGTCAGGCGGCAATATCCCGCTCGTCCCGCTGTCCAACGACCGCGCCGCCTTCGTTAAGCAGCAGCTTGTAAGGCTCGGCGTAAGCGCCGGG
The DNA here is from genome assembly GCA_031258615.1 of Spirochaetaceae bacterium. Classification (GTDB taxonomy): domain Bacteria; phylum Spirochaetota; class Spirochaetia; order Treponematales; family Breznakiellaceae; genus JAIRMY01. Next base: position 4,704 of record JAIRMP010000180.1, read on the forward strand.
CGCATGACGACTGATGGCGCCGGCGGGCGTAAGCCTGTAGCAAACCGTGAAAACCGCGATGACTGGTGGAAGGACCGCCGTGTCGAGTTCATTTTGAATAAGTAGGGGGCGGCGTATGATTGCGTTGGCAAGCGACCACGGCGGTTTCGCGCTAAAAAATGAGATAAAGGTGTTGCTGGATGAGATGGCGCTTGCCTACAAGGACTTCGGCACGGATACGGCGGACTCTTGCGATTACGCGGTTTTTGCCGTTCCCGCCGCGGAGGCTGTGGCGCGTGGCGAGTGTGAGCGGGGCATCCTGTTCTGCGGTACCGGCGCCGGCATGAACTACACGGCGAACAAGGTAAAGGGCATCCGCTGCATAGTTTGTTCCGACTGCTACACAGCCGCCGCCTCCCGTTCCCACAACGATGCGAATATGCTTGCCCTCGGAGGCCGTGTTGTCGGCGCCGACCTTGCCAAAATGATTGTCAGGGTATGGCTGGAAACGGAATTCTCAGGCGATGAACGCCACAAACGCCGCATCGCCCAAATTTCCTCCCTCGAAGCAGGCCAGCCTGCACCGAACGTACGCCAATAGCTGACTCATTGTCCTTGCGAGTCGCTAAGCGTGAAAGATAACGGCTTCCGAGTTGTCCTTGCAAGCAGTTTTACGATGAGGCTTTACGAGTAGGTTGGAGTTTGCGGTAAGCCAGCCGCTAGGCTGACGCCGCAAACTCCTATGCAACCACGTTTCGCCGGTTACCTTGACAGCAGTTTGTGGAGTTTTTCGCCCAGCTCGACGGCTTCTTTTTGGGTGGGTATGGACGTTTCGATGAATATGCCCTTGCGGCCAAAAAAGTCAATGATTTTCTTGGAGTAGGCGGCGAGGTCGGCGTTTGGGTCGTTGATATGGTCCCAGTAGAAGTGGCGCAGGAACAGGGCGGTCTTGCCGGCGGCGGCGTCACGAATCTTGGCCCAGTCCTCTGTCTGCGGAATCGTAAAGTCCAGCCCCTTAAGGCCGGGAATCTCCATCATAGCGCCCGCGACATTGGCAACATTACCGCAGGAATGAACCACTATACCGCCGAATTCCTCCGCTATCATAGCGTTGTACTTTACGCCGTACTCGCGGTACAGGTTGGGCGAGAGCAGAGCGGCGGTATCGTCGCTTACCCTGATGCCAAGCTCGCGCGGAACCGCCCAGAATTCGTGGCTTATGCCGTACAGGTTTTTTATCCGCTTGAACTGTTCATGGATGTACTGGATGGTGGCCGTGGTAACCTTTTCCATCAAACAGTGAACTTCGTCAGGGTAGGTCAGCGTCGCTTCTATAAAAGAAGTGTAGTCCCAAATCTCGGACGCGGTAACGAGCGGGGAGGGGACGTTCACGACACGTAGCGGAATATCGCTGTTCGCCTGTAGCCACTCGACGCGATCCCAGGCCTGCTTGTAAACGGGATTATTCACAACGTCAGGAAGCTCCAGCTTGTAAACATCCTCCGCGTTCTCTTCCCGTATCATGGCCTTTATCCAGGGATCGGCCTCGTTGTTCACAGTGTACTCACAGCCGAACGCCGCCGCGACTATGCCTATGCCCTGATTCGTTTTGATGTTGGGGTAGCCGTAATCGTAAACGCCCTCACGCTGCTTTATGTAATCTTTGGTAAAAGCAAGTTCCGCTTCCGGGCTTTCATAAAATTCCTTTGTCGCTATATGGATAGGCCCTACTTCAACCACAAACGGAACCTCGTCAAGGTCCTCAAGCCGGCAATTCGCCAGAATCCGCTTTTTTTTCTCCTCAATACTTAAAATTTCCGCCATAAAACACCTCTTGTAATATAAATTTGAATTGAGTATAGATTCGTAATACAACATAGTCAAGTAACGGAAAAAACGCATCAGCGATTCCGATTTCAACCGCCAGGAGGGGGTGTGCCGTTCCGCATTAACAAGCCGTGCGCTAATGGCTGGGTTTCACCAAATACCCCCCAAAAAAATAACGTGGCAAACTGTTAGCGGGTCAAGAAATCCATGTTGGGTAATACGGTACCTGAGGAGGCGGCAGCCTGGTTTTCGGCCTTGATCGCCACGAACACCTCTTCACGGTACACCTTCACAGATTTGGGCGCCTCTACGCCTATGCGCACCTGATCGCCGCGAACCTCAATAACGGAAATCGTTATGCCGTCGCCTATGATTATCTTTTCGTTTGTTTTACGGGTTAGAATCAGCATAGCACCTTCTTTGCCGTGCCGCCCCCGGCATTTTGGGAAAGTTCGTCCATGATGTCATGCTTCGTTTTCCAGCGGGGATCGTTCAATATCAACTGCTTGCCCAAACGGGTATCGCGGTTTATCACTATCGGCCCCTGCAAGTTGGCGGTCATGGGCTCTCCGTCCGGCGGTATCGTTACGATGGAAAACACAAGCGCCGCCTCCGGTGAGGATAGCCCTATGTCGGACAGTTCCTCGTCCACCAAATTGAGCTCGTAGTCCGGCCTCCACAGGAAGGGGCTTATCATTATAAAGGCTACCGCCGCGCTTTCAGCAGACTGAAGCCAAAAAAACGGCTGCTGTTCCGCGTCAAGCATCACGTAATCTTTTAGCGACTCAAACCCAAAAAGCCCGGAAGGAAACAGTATCTTTTGCTTTTCGCTGACATCTATGGTCCCGTAAGCCTTTGTAACAACTTTCATGCCTAATCTCCCTAATAATCCGTCCTAACGAAGAAAATCCAGCAAGGTGGGCGGGATTATCCTGGCCGCTGTCTGAAGCGCCGCCTTATGCGCCATATCCAGCATGTTGAATTCGACTGACGCGCTTGCAAGGTCAAGTCCGGCCTCACGGCTTAAGCTTTCGGTAACATTGGGGATTTCCATGTTGATCCTTCCCCACGCCGCCTCCACGCGCTCGGCCCGGCTGCCAATGTCCGCGATACGTGTTTGCAAATTGTCCAAAGCCTGATCTATGCCGCCCAAACCCTGACCTCCCATAAACTGTTGATCGCCTGTCAGCATCGCGTCCCTGAGGGAGATCACCACGTCAAACAGCGAGCCGCCTGACACACGCGCGCCGGCGGCCCAGTTGGGCGCTCCCTGCTCAGAGTTACCCCGTATCAGCCCCAAATCCCGCAGTACGCCGCCCCCGCCGTCCGCGTCCTCCATCCGTATCAGGTGGGCTTCCGTGCCTTCAACCACGATGCCGCGCGTCTGGCGGTCTATGTACGCCTTGACGGGGGCCGCCGAGTCGTTGATCTTTGCCGCGATCGCGCGGACGTTATCCCCTGAGTTGAGCGGTATCCGGATGCCGTCAATGTATATCGAGGTTTCGGCGGGCACGGCATACTCGCTTGCGTCAACGGAGGACGCCACAATCATCTTTTCCGCCCAGAACGCCTCGCCTCCCCCTATGTCCAGGCTGCTGTATGTCCCGTCGCTGATTTCCAGGCGGCGTTCCGCCCCCGCGCCCCGGTACTCCACCCGGACGGGCGCTTCCCGCCCAAGTCCGTCAACCGTGCCCTCGGATATTCTCCACGGCATCGTAAACGCCTTGTCCCCGGCAAACATATACTTGCCGTCCTTGCCGTGAGCGTTGGCTATCGCCGTCAGTTCCTTTAGCAGTTCGTTCACCTCCACCCCCATCTTTGCCGTGTCCTCCTGTGTGTAAACGCCGTTGGCGCCCTGAACGGCCAGTTCGCGCACCCGCTGCATTATGTCATTCGCCTGCCGCATATAGCCGTCGACAAATTCGTAGTGCTCCCGTGCGTCAAGCGTATTCTTTTCAAAGCGCAGAAGCCTCGTTATGAACGAGCTGTACCTCACAGCGTGGGACGCCGCCAGCGGATCATCGCGCAGTTCCCGTATCCTGCTCTGATTCGCGATCTTCCCCTGAATCGCGGAAAGCTCCTCCTCCTTCCGCCGCAGCCTGTACTGCATATCATCGTTGGGCATATTTGTAGATACTCTAAACATTTCCATACCTCCGGTATGCTTCCCCGTAAAATTACACGGGAAGCCCTGGTATCATTATCGGCATAATTTCTACCCGTCCGCCAGCGGGTTTACATCCGCTCCGCGGCAGCATCATGAAAATCAATTTCGGCTTCTGCCATCACTACGATAAGGGCGTTTGGCATACGCGACTGATATAGTTGTTCTACTTAAAGAAAACATAAAGAGGGGGGAAGTCTCCCACTCGCCCGCACTTTGTCGCGGGCTACCCCCTCTACAGCTACCGTTTATACACATTTTTTGCGATACGCCAGCCCTGAAATATATCGTGGAAGCGGGTCAAACCTTGATGAAGGGTAATCACTCCAGGCGGACGTTGGCTTGCGTATCCTTTCCAG
>JAIRMP010000208.1 GCA_031258615.1 Spirochaetaceae bacterium
GATATTCTCTGGAAGGACCGGGCCGCAAGCTGCCGGGCGCTGGTGGTTCCAGGCGCGAGGGCGGTACTGTTGGGCGTCATCCCGCTGGAAGACTTGGACCTGATGGTAGACCCGGTTAGCCAGGAATTGAAGGGCGCACATGGGGATGAAGCGCTGTACAGTCTATACTAACAGTGGGCAATGACAAAGGCGAGCCGCGAGTCGTCCTTGCGGGCGGCTTTACGAGGAGGCGTAACCCGCCTGCTTTTACGCTCAGCGAATGACAAGGACAATGACTCAGCTATTGGCGTACGTTTGGTGCAGGCTGGCCTGCCGTTTGGTGCAGGCTGGCCTGCCTGGTTGCATATATTTTTTTGTCGTGTTAGATTGGCATTCAGCCTTGGCGCGGCAAGCGCGGCGCTGAAGCAAACTTTTCGGATGAGCAGGAAACCAATGAAAGTAATTCAAACGGACGCGGCTCCAGCCGCGATAGGGCCGTATTCCCAGGGCATTGTTTCGGGAAATCTTGTGTTTACGTCCGGTCAGATACCGCTGGACCCAAAGACCGGCGAGGTAGCCGGCGATCACATTGCCGGGCAGGCTGAGCAGGCTATAGCAAACCTGAAGGCGGTGTTGGAGGCCGCAGGTTCTTCGCTGAACAAAGTGATCAAAACAAGCTGCTTTTTGGCGGATATGAATCATTTTGCCGGTTTCAACGAGGTTTACGCGAAACATTTCCCGGGAAAACCGGCCCGTTCCACCATTGCCGTGCGGCAACTGCCCCTAAGTGTGCTGGTGGAAATTGAAGCGATAGCGGAGCTGTAACGCCGCCGGCGTGGTAACTCATTTGTGAAAGGAGATTTTATGGGTGCGGCGGTAACGGTAAAGAGTTTTCTGGAAAAGAAAGATGTCCAGGTGTCCGCCAGGCGTTACGGTATAGACGCGTTGAGCGCGATGGCGCAGGGTTTGTTTGCGTCGCTGTTGATAGGGACGATCATAGGTACGCTGGGAGAGCGGACGGGGCTGGACATTCTGGTTACGGTCGGTAACTTTGCGAAGTCGGCCACCGGCGCGTCCATGGCGGTAGCGATAGGCTGCGCGTTGAAGAGCCCGTTCCTGGTGCTGTTTTCGCTGATCGCTGTGGGGCAGGCCGCCAATTCGTTGGGCGGTTCGGGCGGGCCGTTGGCGGTTTACTTTGTCGCCATCATAGCGGCGGAAGCGGGCAAGCTAGTATCGAAAGAGACAAAAATCGACATAATCGTTACGCCAATGGCGACCATAGTTGTCGGGGTGCTGGTTGCGCTGCTGTGCGCGCCCGCTATAGGAGGCGCCGCGAGCTATACCGGCATGGCAATCATGTGGGCGACCGATCTCCAGCCCTTTTTGATGGGAATAGCGGTATCGGTGATCACCGGCATGGTACTGACGCTGCCAATAAGCAGCGCCGCGATCTGCGCGGCGCTGGGGCTGACCGGTTTGGCGGGGGGCGCGGCCCTCGCCGGATGCTGTGCCCAAATGGTGGGCTTTGCCGTGATGAGTTTCAGGGAAAACCGTTTCGGCGGCCTCTTTGCGCAGGGCATAGGCACGTCCATGCTTCAAATGGCGAACATAGTAAAAAACCCGCGAATCTGGATACCTCCCACCGCGGCGGCCGCAATTACCGGCCCGCTGGCAACCTGCGTTTTCCGCCTGAGGATGGACGGCCCGGCGGTAGCCTCAGGCATGGGCTCCTGCGGCCTTGTCGGCCAGATCGGCGTCTACACCGGCTGGGCAAGCGGCATCGCGGATGGGTCAAAGGCGGCGATCACAGCGTTTGACTGGCTGGGCCTCCTGCTGATAAGTTTTGTCCTCCCGGCCTTACTGACGCCGCTAATCGCCTTGCCGCTAAGAAAGAAAAACTGGATTAGGGAAGGCGATTTAACGCTGGAACTGTAATCACTTTTTCCGGTCAGGCGGTCAGTGAGGGAGGCCGTCAGACAGGCATGAGAGAGGGGTTTGAGAGATCTGACGTCGGCTGTTTTACCGAATCCAGGGTTTTAAGAATGGTCTGGAGGCGGTTCTTTTCGATAAGGTCGATGAGGCGCGCCTCGGTAAAACGTTTTGCATCGTCACTGAATGCGCCCAGACCCATGCAGATACCTTTACCGGCCTTAAGGTCCTTCAAGTGCGATTGAAAATCGCGCAGCACCAGTTCACCTATAGCGCCCTGGGTGCGTATAAAGCGGAACATGATAATATCCGACCATTTTGGGGTATCAACCTCCGCAACAATATCGGCCCAGTCGTTTGACGTAAGCTGAGTCTTTGTGATCTTAACCTTTGCTTTGGGAAAGTAAGAAAGTACTATCTTCCGGCACAACGCCATAAATTCTGAAGCCGGCCCCATGATATAAATCTGTATATTCTTGCTGGCGTTCATCTCCTTGTACTTTGAGACAAGGCTGTCAGTATCTTTGTACCCCTGAATCGACTGCTGTACGACTTGTAGATGCTGGATCGCCTCCGATATTTTTTGTACCCGCAGATACGCCGATCCAAGCTGGTAGTGAAGTTCTATAGCAATGTCCGGCCTTATATCCCTGTGTTTTAGGCCTATTTCAAAGTCTGTGATAGCCTTCTCGTCCTGGTTATAGTCAACATTGATGAGTCCGGAACGGAGGCAGGCTTCCGCTCCCCAAACGGGGTCGGGGCGAAGGTGTGAATATATGCGTTCGGACTGTTCTTTCTGACCGGATTCAAAGTAACATTCGGCAAGCGTAAACAGTGATTCTTTGTCATTGGGAGCAAGTTCCATTGATTTACGTATATAAAACATCGCTTCTTTGAAGCGCTTCAATTTGAAATATGTGTGTCCCAGCAGCCGCGTGGCAGGCGCATATTCAGGATTTAGCGAGTAGGCCTGTTGAAGGTACATTACGGTTTTTTCATAATTTTTACGCAGAAATTCTATGTTACCAATATTGTATGTAACCTCAAAGTTGGACGGCTTGATAGAATGAGCTACAACTATATACTTGTACGCTTCATCCAGCATATTTAAATTTGCGGCGCAGATTGCAGCCCGTAGATTCGCCTGACATTGATCAGTTTCCGGCCCTGAAAACGGAAGTTCCGTCAGGGTTCCGTAGGTTTTGAGCGCATTTTTCCAGTCAGCCTGCTGAAACTGGTAGTCCCCGATAAACGCCAGCGCATCTGCATTGCGTGGATTCTTGGCAAGTTGTTTTTCCGCCTCTTTCAGCGCCGATTTTATATCCTGATTTTTTTTAAGCTTTAACTGTTTTGAGCCGCCGCTGCCGGTAACGTATATATAGGAAACAGACACAACAGCTACGAGAGCTATTATGATAATTAGTATAGCTATAATGAGCATATTTAAATATACTAAGACAAAATTCGTATGTCAATTATTTCAGGCGGGGAAGGGAGTAAACAAGCGGTAAAATGTCCCGTATACAGGCTGGCCACGGCGCAGCATACCTCCGCTTACCGTTGCTTCCTTCCGGACCTGGCGGGGTTAGGCGGTGTATGCCCGCATGGTTCCTGAATACGGGACACTTCATATTACAGTAACCAACTATATTTACGCAATAGCCAGGCCAGCCTGCACCAAACGTACGCCAGTAGCTTAGGCTTGGAGTTTGCGGGAAAAGCGCGTAGCGCGCCGCAAACTCCAAGCTCAACGCACAGCGTTGAGCCGTTTGCGGGAAAAGCGCGCAGCGCGCCGCAAACTCCAAGCTCAACGCACAGCGTTGAGCCGTTTGCGTGAAAAGCGCGCAGCGCGCCGCAAACTCCAAATCAAAAAGTAAAATTGCTGGCCTTAAACGCTGTCACGTATCAAAAAATCTCCACCGGCTGTGATTTCCGCCTTGACCGAGAATATTTCTTTGAAAAAAGCCTCGGTAAAAACATCACGCGGGGCGCCGGAGGCGGCGATTCTGCCGCCAAACAGGGCTATCACGCGGCTGGAAAAGCTGGCGGCGGTGTGGAGGTCGTGGTGTATGCCGATTATCGCGGCGCGGCGGGCGGCGGCGCGGGCGGATAGCAGCTTCATCATGTCGATGCGGGCCGCCACGTCCAACGCGCTCATCGCTTCGTCCAGCAGCAGGAGGCCGCCCCTTCCGCCTGAAGGGGCGCTCTCAATTTGCAGCAACGCCCGGCTTATGATCACGCGCTGCCTCTCCCCTCCCGACAAGTCCATGATGTTCTTGTCCGCAAAACGCCAGACCCCGGTCTCGCGCATCAGCGTCCGGGCAAGGGTGATGTCGCCCTCGCTCGTGGCGGCCAGCCGGGAACGGTGCGGGTAGAGCGCCATCAGCACAAGCTCCAGGCAGTTGAACGGAAAGTCGGCGCGTACGTCCTGCGGCACAAAACTGAGCCGCCTCGACCGCTCAAGCGGGGACAGCGTGGAGATGTCCCGGCCTCCGAGCAGCACCCGCCCGGCGCCGGGGCGGAGAAAGCCGGCCAGTATATGGAACAGCGTGCTTTTACCGCTTCCGTTCGGGCCGACAACGGATATATGTTCCCCTTCCAGCGCGGTAAACGAGACATCCTCCAGCACGGGAGGCGAGCCGCCGTACGCGAAGCATAAATTCTCCGCGCCGATTACCGCGTTTGCCGCGCTATTCACGCGCCGCCCCCTTGCGCCTTATGAATATGTAGATGAAGAAGGGGCCGCCGAGCAGCGTCGTCAGCACGCCGACCGGAATTTCTCCTGAGCCTATGAGCCGGACGGCGTCGTCGGCAAGGGTGAGCAGGAGGGTGCCGGACAGCGCTGACAGCGGGAGCAGCAGCCTGTTGTCGGAGCTGACAGAGAAGCGGAGCAGATGAGGCACTACAAGCCCGACAAAGCCGATTATCCCGGAGACGGAAACTGAGCAGGCGGTAACGGCGGCGCCGAGCAGCAGGTACATGAGGCGGGCGCGTTTTACGTTGACGCCGAGGGATTCGGCGCCGCGATTTCCAAGGCTTAGCAGGTTTAAGTCCCGCGAGAACAGGATTGCCAGCAGCAGGGAGGCGGCTACGCACGGCGCCAGCAGCAGCACGTCCGCCCAGGAACGTCCTGAAAGGCTGCCCATCAGCCAGAATACTATCGCGCCGACATTTTCGCCGGAAGCCATCTTTATAAAACTTACCCCCGCCTGAAGTATCGCGCTCACGATTATTCCCGCCATGATCAGGTTTACCGTTACCAGGCCGCTGCCCCGGTTTGCTATCGTCAGCACGGCGGCGAGGGTGAGGCCGGCAAACGCGAGCGCGGCAAGCGGCGGCGGGACGGCGAGCGCGAGCGTCATGTTGAGGAATATTGCCAGAGACGCGCCGAAGGCCGCCCCGGTAGATATGCCGAGCGTGTACGGGTCGGCAAGCGGGTTTTGGAGTATGGCCTGGAATACCACCCCCGCGGCGGAAAGCGCCGCGCCGGTGAACGCCGCGCAGAGTATGCGCGGAAGGCGCAGTTCGAAGACCGCCGCAACCGCGCCTGCGCCGATACCCTCGAGCAGATCAGCGTTGCCGGACAGCCTGCCGAGCAGTATGCGGGCCAGTTCGCCCGCGGAAAGCGGCAACGCGCCAAGCCCCGCCGAAAAAATTATTACGAGCGGCAACAGCGCGGACAGCGCGGCTATCATCGAAACAGAGAGTCTTTGTTTTGTGATGAATGGACTGGACGGGCTATTCGGACGCTTCCGGCTTTTTGAATTCATCTGGGTACAAAAAGTGTGCGATAGTTTTTACGCCCTGTAAATATCTGAAAACAGGGGAGGAGATTATCCTTTCGTCAATGAACAGGACATTGCCGTCCCGAACCGCCTTTATCGCGGAAAAGCCGGCCCGTTTGCGGAGCGTATCCAGCGAGTTTGCCGGATTCATCGCCCCCGTTTGAACGATGTAGGCGTCTATGTCCTCCGCCCTGGACAACAGCTTCTCCGTTCCGTAAGACGCGATTGACGAAAGCGGGTTTACGGGACTTGCGTCCTCCGCGATATTGATCCCACCCGAAATCTCTATCGCAAGGGCGGGGAGGCTCTTGCCGGAGGCGGTGCGCGTCTCACGTTCCGTCGTTTCAAAAAAAACGCGCCGCTTGTTTTTTATCCGGGCGGCGGCCTCCCTGATGTTTCGCAGTTCGGAATGAAAGTTGCTTAACTCCGCCTCCCCGTCCACGCCGGCAAGAAGCGCAAGCTGACGTATGTAGCCGTCAAAATCGTCGAAAGTTTCCGGGTAAAGCGATAGTACGGGGATACCCGCCTTTTCCAGCGCGGCTATATAGGCCGGGTTGTGCCTCCGTATGAACGGGCGGATCAAAACAAGATCGGGGGAAGCGGCGATAACATACTCCGGGTCGCCAGTATACTCAAAAACGGGAAGCGCCTTTGCCGCCGCCGGATAATTGCAGGTTGAATGACCGCCAATCAGTTTTGCGCCGGCGCCGAGCGCGAACAGGTTCTCTGTATGCGCTGAGTAGAGCGAAATAATACGCGCAAAAGGCTCATCAAAACTTACGCTGTTGCCTTCATCATCGGTAATGCTGACGCTTTGACAGGCCTTTCGCGCGTTAAAACTATCCGGCAAATCCTTTTTAACACAGGACGAAAGGCACAGAATGAGTACCAGAAAATGCGCGTATACTTTCAATTACTGTTTATGTACGGTTACTGAGCAAGCGCGTCGCTTACATGGCGGACAAATATTTGCTGAACGCCCGGATACTGCCCCAAACCTTTAAGGACGGTGGTAACGGTAAAGCCCTTGCCCTCTAAAATACTTTTCCACGAATCTTCCTCGTCGCCCGCCATGTCGTTATTCGCGTGGTCGCCCGCCACTATCATCAGAGGCAGTAGAACCAGTTTTTTAATGTTGAGATCCGTGGCCTGCCCGATCACATCGTCAAGCGTGGGCTCAGCCTCAACGGTACCGATAAGGTAGTTCTTGTAACCCTGGTCCACGAGTTTTTTCGCCAGAATCGCGTAATCCTGATTCGATTCCGCCTCCGTGCCGTGCCCCATGTAAGCGATTGCCGTGTCGCTCGCGGTGTACTGCGCCGTTTCCGCGGCAAGGGCCTTGATCAGATCATCGTAATCCCTGTCGGACGACAAGAGCGGTTTTCCGTAGCGCACGCTGTTAAACTTGTTCTCAAACGGTTTTATAGCGTTAAGCATCTCGTGGTACTCGATACCGTCCATCAGGTGGGTGGACTGTACAACCACGTCCTTCACCCCGTCCTTCACAAGGCGCTGGAGCGCTTCCTCTACATTGTCAATCTGTTCACCGTCACGTTTCTTTATCACGTCTATCACTATCTGACTCGTAAACGCGCGGCGCACCTCATAGTCCGGGTAAGCCGCGGCGAGCGCATTCTCTATCGCGCCTATCGTCAGCGCGCGGCTTTCGTTAAAACTTGTGCCGAAACTAACCGCAAGCAACACCGGTTTACCCGACTTTGTACTCGTACAGGACGACAAACCCGTGATACCTGTAATAAGTACCGCTACAACCATTGAATAAAGCACATTCTTCATAATTACTCCTATAAAATAAAAAAGCGGACATTTAGTCGCTTACTGTATATTGAACATCAACACGTTGGCGTCAATGTTTATACCCAAAAATCTTTTTGCTCAAACTGAATACCGCTTACGCGGCATTAACTACATCTGTAAACGCGGTTACAGCGAGACAGAGTCAGGCCGGACCGCCGGTCCCAACGGCGCGGCGGAATCGGGGACGGGAGAAGAAACGCCCCTATCCGCCACCGTCCGCGCTATGCCCGCGGCGGCCCCTGACTATTATAAGCCCTTAAAACAAAAAAGCCGCGGTGCATACCGCGGCTTTTTATGAATAAAGGTGCTATCCAAACATAACACATCTATTACTCTCCGGTATGCGAAAGAGAAATGAGAACAAAGGCTGTTTTGGAATACCTTACAGGCACGCGGCGGAAACACACATCCGCCCGCTTTTCCAATCAACTATATTACCGCCAAACTGACGGTAACGGTGAGTGTGGAGTTTTACTTTCTATCTTATCCGCTGCTGACTGGTTGACGACAGACGGCTTGTGAAAGCGATCGCGCTATCTGACCACATTACGGCATCGGACGATCCTTTTCTCCACTAAAAACGGCCATTGTTTTGGTTGCCCGACTGTAACGGTAACGACCTTGCGGAGGATTTTCACCTCACTTTCCCAACGTTTATCAGTGTAAATTACAGAACTGCTTCTGTCAAGAATAAATTTGGTGTGTGTTGTTCACGCTCGGAAAATAACAAGGACGATTCCTCAAATATTGGCGTACGTTCGGTGCAGGCTGGACAACCGCTACACGGTTGTCTCCGGAGTTTGCTACGCAAGCGCTGCGCGCTTTCTCCGCAAACTCCAGGCCGAAGCGTGGGCGTCCGTGGCTTGACAGGGCGTCCGCGGCCACCGACCGACCGCCGAGCGTGATGCCCGTGATGCCTTGAAACAACATCAAACGGTAGTTATATTAACTTTGATTACAGGAGGAAAGCATGAAAAAGTATGTCGTATTGACTGTTTTCGCTGTGTTGGCCCTTGCCGCGTGCCTCAGTTTTGGTAAACTTGCCGTGTACGAAGCGGGTAAATGGGAAGGAAGCGGCGCCGGGTATAACGGCGCGATTCGCGTTGTCGTAGAGACGGATACAACATCGATCATTGACATCAATGTGCTTCCGCATAACGAGGACGCGCTGATAGGCGGCGAAGCGTTGAGGGAAATGAAAGAATATGTTTTGGAAACCGACTCCACGGACGTAGACGCGATAAGCGGGGCGACACAGACCTGTGATGGTTTTATCCAGGCGGTAGACGATGCCCTTTCAAAGGCAAGAATCAAAAAATAAGATGCGCCGCCGGTTCATGTGGAACATCGTGTGCCCTGCCGTCATTTGGCTTGCCTGTATTCTGCCGGGCGCTGCAAGGCTTGACGCGCAGCAGAAGACAGGATTGCCCGGCATAGGCGTTGTCAGGTTTTTGATCGCGTCAAGCGCGTTTAAGGACATTGAAAATGCGGCGGTGATCAGGGATTTGGTTGTAAGAAGCATAGGCGTTTCAGGAAAATTCATTGTCGCCGGCGTTGATCAGTTGGATGCCCTGATGGAAGAAAATAATATACCGGTATCCAAACTGTACAACCCGGATGAAATGGCAAAGATACCGCTCACCTTTGTTCAATTTCTTGTTACAGGTTTTATCAGCCTTGAAGCAAAAGGTTACCGCATCAATATGTACCTGCTCGATCTGTCCAAAAAAGAATTCTTGTTGAATGAGGTAACCTGGGTAAGCAGTGAAAAGGAAGACTCTATATGGTTTGGGGTGAGGGACTTTACGCGGGAATTCATTGAAAAAATGGAGTACGCCGTGTCGGTAAACGAGGTGAGACCGGAAGAGTTCTACACGGTGGGCGATACGGGGCCGGCAGGCGGACTCATATTTTACGCAAAGGGAAGCCGCGCCGGCGGCTGGCAGTACCTGGAGGCGGCGCCGCCCGAAACAGAGTTTCGGGCGGTGTGGGGCGTGAAAATGACGGATGACACGGTAGTCCCCGCGCTTTTGGGCACAAAGGGCGGCGTTGGAACAGGCTTTGACAATACGGAACTCTGCGTGAAAGACGCCTCCATGTTCCGGATAGAAAACGGTCCGGCGGCGCTGGCTTGCAGGAAGCTTGATTTTGGCGGCTATACGGACTGGTTTTTGCCGTCAAAAGATGAGTTGATGTTTATGTACATGAATCTCGCCTCGCGCGGGCTGGGGGGGTTTAGCGGAGAAACATACTGGTCGTCTACGGAAAGCTCCTACGACAATGCCTACTTTCAGAGTTTCCGCGAAGGCAGGCAGTTTTACAACGGATACAAACTATTGCCGCTCTATGTGAGGGCGATCAGGGCTTTTTAATATTATCCCAAATCCATCCGTAGATAACGGCGAGTCTTTTCTCTATCGTCGATGGTATGTCCACATGTTTTTCCGCAAAGGCCGCCGTGTCTACGCCTGTTAACCCGTATACCAGGAGGCCGTCGCTGAGCGGTTCAAGGTAGAGATGTATCAGCAGTTTTCCCTGTTTTATCACCGGAAAAAAATAATTTATGCTTTTGAAATTTGTCAGCGAGAAACGTATACCGCTGCCGGCCGTCTTGATTTCCGCCCTGTAGTAACAGTTCCCGAAATTCGCGTCCTTGACCATTACAAACATCGTTTCTTCAAGCGGAATGGACGATGAGTAAGCGGGGTCTTTTTCTTTCTTCAGATTACTCGCGCTAACCACCCGTGAGGCCTCTTCAAACATAACGGTACTCCTGCCGCGTGTGCTGGAAAAATACTCCCTGCCTTTCAGCGTAGTTATCCCGCGAAGCGCGTTGTAGATATCGAGCTTTGTTACCGGTTTATCATTTTCCAGAATCAAAAGGCTCTCGATTATATACATAGGCGAAGATTCCAGCACAGGCCGGGATATATTTATTTCATCAACAGGCTTGATCGTGAGGCTGTACGGTTCCCGTGCTTTCACTGAGTATGAGTAGCCCTCCCCGCGCGCCCTTTCCAGGATTGCCGCGCCTGTGTTTGGAAACAGTTCGTCCAGATTCCGCCCTTCGGCAAACATCAGAACGTGCAAAAACAGCATATACAGAATCAGCATACTTTTTTTCATTTTTCCCCTAAAGTGCGATTAACACGATTAAATTGATCAGTAAGCGCCTTTGTGCCTCAGCACGACGCCGACAGTTTTGTACAGCACCCACAGGTCAAGCCAGATCGACCAGCTTTGCAGGTAGTAAGTATCGAACGAAACCCTGTCCTTATAGTTAGTATCGGAACGACCTGAGACCTGCCAAAGACCCGTGATGCCGGGTTTCACGGAAAAAATACGCTGAAAATCATCCCCGTACTTTTTTATCTCGTCGTCAACGATGGGACGCGGGCCTACAAGGCTCATGTCCCCTTTCAGCACATTTATAAACTGCGGGAACTCATCAAGGCTTGTCTTGCGTAAAAAAGCGCCAAACTTTGTGACGCGCGGATCGTTCTTTAACTTTTGCGTGGCTTCCCATTCCAGTCTTGCCTCCTCGCTGCTTTCCAGCGTCGCCCGCAGCCGTTCCGCCGCGTCCGCCGTCATCGTCCTGAATTTGTAAGTCTTGAAATGCCTGCCGTTCTGTCCTACCCGCGTCTGCGCGTAAAGCGCTCTGCCCGGGGACGTGAGGCGTATCACGAGCGCTATCAGCAGCATGAACGGCAGGATCACGAGCCCGCCGCAGACAACCAGGAGTATGTCAATCGCACGTTTTATAGCGAGGTTCCAGCGCATCTTCAGCCGCTGTACCGTGGCAAGCCCAAGTATGCCGTCAAAGTCGCGCGCCGTCATCCAGATGCTCGTCATTCCAAAGAAGTCCGGTATCAGCACATTGTAGCGGAACGCGGACACGGAATAGTTTAGCAGGTGTACCAGTTCCCTTCGCTTCAGGTGGTACATGGCGACTATCGCCATCTTGATATTGAAGCGCCTCACTATCTCCGGCCCTATCGACGTGTCGTTGATTATCGGTATTCCCCGGTAATTATCCGCCGTTTCGCTGTCCTCGCCGAGCATCAAAACCGGCACATAACCGAGCGAATGGTTATTGAGAAGTTTGTCGGCGATCAGGCGGCCCGTTGCGCCGCTGCCGTATATCACCGCTGGAATGCCGCCAAGTTTTGTTTTGTTCAGCACCCTCCGCGCTATTGAACGGCCTATCAGCAAAAAAAGGATGGAAAAAATAAAGCTGATAAAGAACGCGGCGGTAATCGCGTCGAATTCCTTGTCCTCAATGTAACGGGAAATGATGATGCCGCCGAAGGAGATAGCGCAGCCTATCGTAAAATGACGCAGTTCCTCGGCGGGCGCGAGCGCCATTCCCGGATAAAGCGAGAGCATTTGGAAAACAATGATAAAGATCGGCAGGTACGGCCAGTAGGTAACAAAGGAACGGAAACTGATGGCGCCCATGTCGTAAAGGTTTACAAGAAAAAAGCCTGTTCCGAACGAAAACATCACCGCGATTAAATCGGAAACAATCATCGCAATGATGCTGTAAGCGGACGTTGTACGCCGAAAACGTTCTCTATACCAAACTTCAAATTCGTCCAGTGTCATGCCTTTCACCCGTAAGCGGCGTTTAACGCCCTGCCGCGCACTGCGCCGCAATGTGTACGCCTTGTATTATCCGCTTTTTTTATTATTTTTACAATGGGCAATGGAGTTTGCGCTTTCCGCAAACTCCAGGGAACCTCCAATAGGGGGAGGGATCCGGAACGCCGTCATTGCGAGTATCCACAAGCCGCGAAGCGGCTTGCCGCTGTAGTCCGCGCCAGCGGCGCGGACTATCACGCGGGTCGAGGCCATACACGCGCAAGACTACGAAGCAATCCAGTTCGTCAGCCCCTTCTCGCACCCACTCGTGCCGCGTCCTTACAATGACGGGAATGTCCAAATCAAAAAGTAAAATTGCTGATACTGAACATATAAGCAGTGAAGAGTAATGGAAAATCCTCCTTCACTCTGTAGACGGGGCGGAGTCCTCCGTCCGGCGGCCTGTCAGCGCGCGTACCAGAACGGGCAGGCCGTACAGGCGGATAAAACCTTTCGCGTCCGCATGGTCGTACAGTTTCCCCGTGGTAAAGCTGGCAAGGTCCGCGTTGTACAGCGAGTACGGCGACGAGACTCCCGCCGGGCTAATGCCGCCCTTGTACAGCTTTAGCCGCGCGGTACCGCTCACCCTGTCCTGCGTCGAATCGACAAACGCGCTCAACGCCTCGCGGAGCGGCGTGAACCAAAAACCGCCGTAGATGAGTTCGGCCAGCTTGTCGCTGACGGTTTGTTTAAAGGAGTAGGTCTGCCGGTCAAGGCATATATGCTCAAGCTCGGAATGGGCATAGTACAGGATACTGCCGCCCGGCGTTTCGTACACGCCACGGCTCTTCATGCCCACTACGCGGTTTTCGACAAGGTCAACCAGCCCGACACCGTGCGCCCCGCCCAGCCTGTTCAGCTCGTAGATAAGGCTTACCCCGTCCATTTTCTTGCCGTTTACAGCGGTCGGGATACCTTTTTCAAATTGAATCTCCACATAAACCGCCTCATCCGGCGCTTTTTCGGGCGGAACCGTCATTTTGAGCATGGAATCATAGTCCGGCTCGTTGTTCGGGTCCTCCAGTTCCAACCCCTCATGGCTGATATGCCACAAGTTATCGTCCCGGCTGTACGATTCACGCCGCTTCATCGGCACAGGCAGCCCCCGCTTTTCAAGGTACTCTATCTCCTCATCCCGGCTTTTAAGTTCCCATTCCCGCCAGGGCGCTATGATTTCCAGATCGGGCGCAAAGGCCATTATCCCAAGGTCAAAACGAATCTGATCGTTCCCCTTGCCGGTCGCCCCGTGCGCAACCGCCTGTGCGCCTTCCTTTCGTGCGTACTCGACAAGCGTTTTGGCGATCAGCGGGCGCGCCGTCGATGTCCCCAGAAAGTATTTATCCTCGTACAACGCGCCGGCCTTCAACGCAGGCCAAATGTATTCCTCCACATACTCCTTTTTTACATCCACGATATGGCAGGCCGCGGCCCCCGTATCAAGCGCGCGCTGTTTAATCGTTTGCCAATCAGCCTCCTGCCCCACATCAACGCAGACGGCGATGATTTCACAGTCATAGTTTTCCTTAAGCCACGGGATAATTACCGTAGTATCCAATCCGCCGGAATAAGCCAGCGCCACTTTTTTTTTCATACAGTCTTCCTCCTATAAAAAACGGCCGAAACGCCGCCCGCCTGAATCGTCCGTTAACACTTTAGTGTTAACGGACGCATACCCTCTGCAAGCATTATCATGCTAATTTATACCATATCCTGCGTATTGTAAATGGACTTGTTCAGCGGAAGGCGGTTTGCCGCAAAGGAGGTGTGCAAAATATGCCGCATTTTTCCGTTTTTGGGCGCTCATTGTTCAGAAACCGAAGTTTTTGGACTACATTGATACATTAACTAGAACTTTCCCAATTAGTGAGACTATATGGACACTATATTCCAAGCCGTTCTGTGCTTTTTTATGTTGATATGGACAAATGACAGATGTTTTTGCTTGCTGGGCGCATTTTAGCCCTCGCCACGTTGAAAAAATGTCGAAACCTTCTTTAAAAACTTCTTGCAGCAATTTAAAGTTTGAAAAAAGTGTGGTAAAAAGGGGGCGTATTGCCGGCATTAGACGGTGTTTGGTATCATTCGTCCAGGAAAATCCATTGCGATCACTGTTTGCGCATGACGAAGGAGGGGGTAACGACCCATTATCACAGTATGGCAGCCGCCGTTATAGTGCGCCCGGGCGGGAATGTGGTGTTACCGTTGTCGGTGGTGTCAGCCGCCTGGCGGCTGGCTTACCGCAAACTCCTACCTACTCGTAAAGCCGCTCGCAAGGACGACTCGTAACCCGCCCGATTGTCAAAGACCTTAAAACAGGGCATATTTAGTTCATCGGAGGAGATTATGGGAACTAAAGTTAAGCCGGTGCAACCCACCGAGATAAAAGACAAGAACATCGTCCGCGAGGTCATTGAACAGATACGCAAGCCTGTCCCCCTGTCTATCGAAAAAAAACTCAAGAAAGAAGATGAACTCATTATGAAGTTTTTCAAATAGGCTTGTTTCAGTGAAATTCAGTAAGGAACTGTGCATAA
>JAIRMP010000277.1 GCA_031258615.1 Spirochaetaceae bacterium
ATACGACAGATGTCATATACAGCGGAACGTTATGTGCAATAAAATCTGAAATTTATAGTGGCGGCGGATCCGTACCTCTGCTAACGGAACGGAAAGGTTTTATGAAATCAACGCATAACATAAAAATAACTTAAAAAAAACTTTGTTGCTAAAGTTAAGGAGAAAAAAAGATGACAAACAAAAAATTCTGGTTTCGAATGTTGGTAATGATGCTGGCATTTGGAATGGCGGTTTCTGGGTGCGATGATGACACGGACGAAGGGGATGACGAACAGGAACGGTTGTGCGTGGAAAATAAGTATCAGGGGGATAATATGGGAAAGTCCAATCACAATGCGGATATACAAAACGCAAACAAAAAGATGCCTGGAACCAACAAAACATATGATCAGAATCAAGGAAATCGTGGGAAGCAATTGAATCCTGTTCCAAATGACGCAAACCAGAAGAATGGGGTAAAGAAAAAATGAAGAACCCGCCGCGCCGTCCATGGCGCGGCGCTGCTCGTCATGGGCAAAAAAATAATGTTGCGCGGGCGGCGCCTGGCATAACGGGACAGTTTACGTTGCGCCTCCGTTCAGCGCCTGGTACAGGCCCAAAAAACCCTCCCTTCAGGGAGGGTTTTTTGTTTGGGGGCGGGGCAAGAATTTCCGCGCAAGGGATTGTAGGGGTGCGGTCGCAAATGCTTACGCTGTGCGGTTGTGCCGGTGGCACAACCCACACGCGGACCCGAAAAGCCCTGCCCCGCGCTTTGCGCGGGGATGCGCCCAAATTCACGGGTTTAACCGTGTCCGGTAGTGGTTATCCCCGCGGCGGCCTTACTTCAATTTGGCGATGATGGGGGCCATTGCGCGGAGACGGACGACGCGGCCCCCGCCGTAGGCGCGGTAACGCTGGCCATCGTCCGAAAAGGCGGAGGCCTTTTCGCCCGGAAACGGCGAAAAGCGTTTCTGCGTCCATTCCAGCGAGGCGTCTTTCAGGCTCAACGCGCTGTTCCTGGGGTTAAAATGGATGAACGATTCGTGAACGCCCCTTTCTGCCAGCGGCGCTTCATCCGTATTTTGTATATAGCGGATTACGCCGCGTGAAAAGTCTATGGACTGTACGATCGCCGAGTGCGCCATCGTGCCGTCCGGCGCGCGGAACAACAGTATATCCGCCGGTTTTAAATTCTTTATCGTATCGTCAACGGAGATTATTTCACGGCTTTGCGAGTTGTAGAACGCGGTGCCGGCAAAGTATGACGGGTCACCGCCGCGCGGAACACCGAGAGCGCGCCGCAGGCTGGCTCCCAGATTCAAATTCACTTTCCCGGCAATGTACGACAAGGTATGCCAGACAAACCCGGAACAGTCCATCCCTGTCCACGCTATGCAGTACAGGTAGTTGTAAATGTCACTGGCCTCCGCGCCGGTTCCCTGCACAAGGACGTAAGGGCGGTGCGGCAGCCCGTGGTAGGAACCCGCCTTCATGCGGGCAATATCGAAGATGTCCTGCGAAACGGACCATTTGCGTCCGGCTATATCAAAAATTATCACCTGTTCCACGCCGCTTTTCAGCGTCTCTATGTAGCGGGCAAAGTCCTGCGTACGGAACGCGCTTATGATCACCGGCCAGAGCGATGAGGGGTCAGACTTCCCCTTGCCGAGAAATTCCCACCCGCCTTCTACAAGGCTGTCCCGTTCGTGATTCTCGGCAAACGGCATACGGAGGGTCATTACCCTGCCGTCAACAATCACAGTCTTAAAACAGAGCCGGTACGCCTCCTCTATCACGGCCTCCACCCCGCGGCCCCAAATACGCGCCGGGTCGGAGAAGGCGGCAATGTGAGACGCCTCCGCGTCCGAAACATCCGCCGCCGTAAACCCAGCCGGCGTCAACAGAATCATCAAAAAACAGATAAACCGCATACCAATAAGTATACCGCGTCAATGGCAGGCGGTCAGCGGGTACACGCGGCGGCGGGCGGCAGGGTATAATGAACGGCGCCGGTGAGAGGCCGGCTCAAACAAGGCTGTGTATGGTAAAAGATTTTAGGAAGGGCGCGGCGCTTGCCGTGCTGTCGTACTGTATTTGGGGCGCGCTGCCGCTGTTTTGGAAGATGCTGCCGGCGGCGGCGCGCTTATATCAGGAGGAAAATTATGCCGGATGTAAAACAGAATTCCGGGAAAATGAACAAGACGGTTTCAAAATTGGATGGATCGCCCTTTACCAATTTTGCAAAGCCATACCTGGATTTTATCGGGAAGGGTAAGCTATTCTACTTTGTTTATGTGGTCATGGCGGTGGTAAACCTGCTGCTTCCTTTCGTAATTATCGTTATGACGGTCAGATCGGGTTTTTTTGACATGGGCGGATCGAATTTTGTATTCGCGTTTATGCTTTCATGGATTGTCATCGCGTTCGCCTGCTGGATAGGGTTTCAGCTATGGTGGGCGAGAAAGGCCAGGGTTAAACTCCTTGAAAATTCAGAATTTGTCGTTACCCATATTTTTTCTGAAATACTCCAGACCTTTGGCGAATGGGTGGGGACATTGATGGGAATAATAGGGGCAGGCGTGGGGTTAATCGCGGCCATGTTTTTGGGGGATTACGCCCACCATCTGTTCCGGTCAATAGGCATAGGATTTATGCCGTCAGGAATAATTGTTGTTGCCGCGTGCCCCCTGCTTGGCTTTTTTATAATGATTATCGCCAGATTTATCGCGGAACAAATGCGCCTGCTGGCCACGCTGGTAAATAATACCCGGTACATCGCGATCAATGTGAAGGCGTCAAAAACAGGGCCGGCGGCTCCCGCCGCCCCCGCGCCGCATAAGCCAAGGAAAATGAAATGAAAACTATACTTTTTGGCGGCGGGGCTGCCGGCAAGGCGGCAGGGCTGCCCGCGGTTCTGCTGCCGGCGCTCCTGGTTCTGGTGGGCTGCAACACGCTCGAATCAATTACGGTGCAGGGTCCGGCGCGGACGGTGTTTGGTCAAGGTCAGGAACTGGACATATCGGGGCTCGCGGTTACTGCCAACTATAAGAAGAACAGCGAAACGGTTACGGATACAGGTTCGTTGCGGATCACGGGCTACGACAAGAACAGGCCGGGCAGGCAGACGATAACCGTTACGATGAACGCAAGATCAGGGTTGGTCAGATCAAACGCGAGCAGTACATTCACCGTAACGGTTGTGCCGGTGGAAAGCGTGGCTGTTTCACAGCCCCCTGCCGCGACAACTTTTAGGCAGGGGGATGACCATAACTGGAACGGGCTTAGCGTATGGGTCAAATTCGAAAAAGACGCGGTTCCGGGCGCAGCGGTGAATCTCGGAGCGGACGCGCTGACGATCTCAGGCTATGACAAGAACAGGGCGGGAACCCAGACCATAACCGTGTCCTACTATGGCAAACGGACAACTTTTGACGTGAATGTACTGGGCCTTAACGGTATCGCGGTAACATCCCCGCCCAGGAACACAGAGTACTATACCGGGGAAGAACTTGATCTCACCGGGCTTGTGGTTAAGGGTACATGGAGCGACGGGTCTACCGCGCAGGTGAACATCACGAAAAACGATCTTTCAGGCTACGATATAACCCGCGGCGAAAGGCAGAATGTTATCGTCTCGTATTCAGGGAAGACCGCAATGTTTCCGGTAACGTACGTAGCGTTTGAAGCTTTGTCGGTTGACCGGCCGCCGGCAAAGACCAGGTACGAGCTTGGTGAAACGCTCGATACGGCGGGCATCCGGATTCTGGGGACATGGCCGGGGCATAGTTTGTCGCTTGTTAATAATTCGCGCATAAGGATCACCGGGTACGACCCGCTCAGGACAGGGGAACAGAGGGTTACCGTTACGGCCGGCGGCCAGAGTGATTCTTTTACGGTAACGATGACGAATCCTTTTGAAGGTATTTGGTACGGACAGTGGGAAATCGGCAACCACCTGGTTGACGGTAAGCGGAAGGATATAATTGCGCAGGTAACCTTAAAGGTAGATGAAAGCTCGTGGTGGCTGCAAACGAGTGACAGCCAAGGTGAACCTGTGGAATTGCGCGGGGTATTTACGCCTGACAGCAACACGCACGCGAATCTTCAATGCGATGACAGGGACGGCGTGGGTGAGGTCAACAGGGATTCATCCACTGTGATGAGGCTGAAAAACAGCCTGTTCGGTGACTGGGTGATCATGGACAAGGTTAGATGAAGCCTAAAGAATAAAGCCCGCCCGCAAGGACGATTCGTCAGCCACCTCGCAAAGCCCGCCCGCAAGGACGATTCGTCATTGCGAGCGCCCGGTGAGGGCGCGAAGCAATCCATGCGAGGAGGCTCGACAAGCGGGGCGGAGTTTGCGGTAAGCCAGCGGCTTGCCGCTGTGGGGCGCGCCTGTGGCGCAGTCTACACGCGGGTCGAGTGGCTTTGAATTTAGACTGGAGTTTGTGGGCTTGCCACCGCTGCCTCTCTGCTCCACTCTGAGATGCATGGACGGGTTATTCAAAAAACGTATCCATTCAGTCGAGGGGAAAAGCTGGTATTTGTACGAATTCATTTGACATAGCGGTAAAAACTGACACAGCTATGCGTCTATCCTGTGCCGCCTCGGTCAACGGATGAAATTGGTACGGATACGCGGTTCTTCCTGGGGGAGCGGGATGTTTTTGCTTCCAAGTTCAAGTGTTTTCAGAAGCCAGGCCATGTTACGGCCCACAGTCCGCAACGTATAGAGCCCTTCCGCGTCCTCCCCCGCTTCGTTCGCGTTATTCCCGTGCAGGACATTCCAGTAAACGGTCGGGGTAATTATCACGCCTGCCAGCGTCAGGTAGTTGCTAAGCTGGTGAAACACGCCTATGCCGCCTGTTCTGCGTACCGTCGCCACAACCGCGCCGGCCTTGCGCGTTAATTTGGGACCGCTGTAAAACAGACGGTCAAGAAAACACTTGAAATTTCCCGCTATTCCACCATAGTAAACCGGCGAAGCAAGTATTATTCCATCAGCCTCTTTGAGTTTTTCGGCGCATTGGTTTACAATATCGTCGAACTTACAGTGTCCGGTCCTGTAACAGCTTTGACACGCTGCGCATCCCTGTATATTTTTATCGCCTATATGCAGGATTTCTGATGCGATTCCTTCTTTTTCCAGTTCCGATGTAACGGTAACTATCCCTTTGTACGAAGCGCCCTCTGCGTGCGGGCTTCCGTTAAACGCTACAACTTTCATGCCGCGCCTCCTTGCTAACTTAATTTTGATGAGTCCCCGAAAAGTCCCGCCGGTTCACGGTTTCCAGAGGTCTTTTAACCTGTATGGGGCTCACATATTGCTAAATTATTAGCCCAGAAACAAGTCCGTGTCTATTGGCAGGCCAGCCTGCACCAAACGCACGGCAGGCCAGCCTACGCCGTAGGCAAACCCGCGGTCTATATCACGGGAGGCACTTCATATTGTCTGCCAAAGCCTCCTCACAAGCCGCTTGCGGCTTGCCGCCGTCAGGGGCGCCTGCGGCGCGCCTGACGCGCGGTACGATGGCGGCCCCACACGCGGGTCGGTGATGTCCCGGATTGGGGGGGTAGCGAAAGACCCGCGCAGCGGGGCTGTAGCGTAGGGGGGCGCGGCGACAAAGTTGGCGGTTTGCGAAAACGGTGGGGAAATTGCGCCCCCCTTCTCTAGTGAAGAGTAACCCGCTTGCTTTCACGCTCAGCGGCTGGCTCAAGCCTACGGCTTGAGCTCCGGAGTTTGCGGCGCCAGCCTGGCGGCTGGCTTAGGCAAACTCCAGGCCATCTCCCCCGGACGCCCCGTAAAGCCCCCTCGCCGACACCCGCTAATTGCTTATTTTTATTAACTATTAACCATTAACTATTCCCTGCCATAGCGCCTGTGGAATACATCCATGCCGAATTTGTATTTCACAAAAGAGGGTTTTTTTGGTAAAAAACTGTTGGAGGCGCGTTATGTATGCGATGAATACCCTGCATTTCAGGTATGTATTGGAAATTGAGCGAACCCGGTCCATTACCAAGGCGGCGGAAAACCTGTATATGTCCCAGCCAAACCTTAGCAAGGCGTTGAAGGAGCTTGAGGTGGCCTTCAAGTTTCCGATCTTTGAGCGGAACTCACGTGGGGTGGTCCCCACACGTAAGGGCATTGAGTTTCTGACGTATGCCCGGAACATCCTGAAGGAAATAGAAAACATTGAGGCGATCTCAGATACGGGCGGCGGGCGGCGGCAGCACTTCACCGTTTCCATACCGCGCGGGAGTTATATCGCGGCGGCCTTCACACAATTTGCGTCGGAGCTGGACCACGAAAAGGAGATGGACATCAACGTGCAGGAGACCAATTCTATGCAGACGATCGCCGGCCTTGTGGAGAGCCGTTTCAAACTGGGTATCATCCGCTACCAAACAATGTACGAAAATTACTTCCTCGATTACCTTGCCGACAAGAGGCTGAACTACGAGCAGATATGGGAGTTTGAATACCTGGTTATCATGTCGAAAAAACACCCGCTGGCCGACAAGGGTAATATCTTCTACAGCGAGCTCGGCAGTTTCATCGAGATCGTCCACGGGGATACGTCGGTCCCGTATCTGGGGGCGTTGGAAACCCAGCGCGCCGCCCACAGGGAAGAAATCCCGTTCAGGAAGCGCATCTACCTGTATGAACGGTGTAATCAGTTCGATCTCCTGTGTACGATACCCGCTACCTATATGTGGGTGTCCCCGGTGCCGGACAAACTGATGGAACGCTACCACCTGGTACAGCGGAGATGCGCTCTGGTCAACAACAAATTCAAGGACGTGCTGATATATCCCCGCGGTTATGCCTTTTCGGAATTGGATAAAAAGTTTATCGACAAAATCTACGCTTCAAAAAACGAGCTTTCATTCCGGCAATTTGCGTAAACCCAGCGGGATATCGGCGGCAGGCGGTTCATTCTTTTTGTATATTCATTTTAGTAAAGAATATTTTGTTTCGTGTTTTTGCGCGTTCATAAATATCCGTCCAGCGAATAACTTCAGCGTATTGGTTGGCAATCGTTTGTCCTGTTTCAAATTTCTGTATATCAATGGAATGACGGACAAATCCGTCTATCCCGTAGATTTTTCTATATCCGGTAGGGCGATCATAGATATTAAAGCTGTCCGTTATAAGGTAAGTAAAAAAATTTTCTATAGAAAAATCAGAACTGACAAAATTTGCGATTAATTCCGCATACTTATCCATTTGATGCGCGTTTTCACTCAAACCGACTTTTGGGTCTTTTAATTCTAAGATAATGCACTGCCTTTCTTCCGGGAAAAACAACAAATCTATGCTCTTTTCAAGCCGCCGTTTGTTAAATTCATTCAACAATTCTTTTTCGAACGGCAACAAAGTTTTGATAATTCTTGTTCCGTTAATTTTAATATCTTCAATAGCGATTTCGCTTATTCCTTCAAAATATATGAATGAATCATCAAGCAGCCACAGGTTTGAGTTTATGCTATTATTTACTTTTTTAGGCAGAAGCAGATTATGAAAGAAAGCCTCGTTTTGTATTTTGATTTCTTTGTAAATCGTCAAGCCTTCATTCAATAGGGTGAGTATGTATTTTCTGTACATTATGTAACTCGATAAATTGACGATGTTTTCAGTATTAACACGAGCAATGAGCCGCCGCATATCATCTTCCAATTTGGCAAAATCCAAATCGGTTTTGTTATTCTTTATCTTTTCTACCGTGATATTGATTTGCCTGACGGTTTCCTTCTGGAGTTCCTCATGAAAATCCTTAACTTTGGAAAGAACTCTTTGGGGATTATCGCTGTATTTGATGGAATTTAGAAGTTTTTCTTTATTTTTTTCATCAGAAAGTATATAAAGAAAAGCCTTATTGTTTGAAATTTGATTATTGCTTTCATCAGACAATACGCCTGCTATTTTTTCTTCATTTTTCTGATTTAGCATTCCAATTTCATACTCAAGATATTTTGTTATTTTGGCTTTTAACACTTGCTCAATACGCTCTTTTGTGATACGCTTTCTATTTAATGAGTTTTTTTCACTTGGCAGAGACAATTGTGTTCGTGATTCATTTAAGAATCCATTAAAATATGGAGATTTAAGGTAAATATTATAAAAATATAGCGCTCCATTTTTATCTTCCAAGATACCGGGCGGCAAATCGAGGTTTGCTATCTCCCCCGCCGACCGCTCGTCAACGACATAAAAAGCCTTGTTTGAATCAATATTTTTCGTTTTGATATGGACGATTTCAAAACTAATATTATTCATATCACCAAGACCTTGGGGATCACCAAGAGTAAAAGCCTCTTTTGTAATTTTATCCTGCTTTAATTTATCTGCGTTGATTATCCCCTCGGCCACACCGCTGTCATCAACGAGGCGAATTTCAAAATTTTTATTTTTCTCTAATAAATAATTCAGGAACACATAAAAATGGCTCAGCGTTTCATTACTGTAGTATTCTATATTCTTTTTAGTAATACCTGCAAAATTGCTTTTTAATTTATCGAACCTGATTGTTGTTTTTATGGGCGTACCGTCAAGCGCTTCTTTTTTAGTGTCTTTAATTGTCTCCAGTCCAAAATTAAATATGCGCCTGTAAATCTTATCGTTATCCCTAAACGCGCTGTTAATTTGTATATTCTCAAATACCTTCAGGAACGATATTCTGCCTATTCCTTTCCCGCCGTCATGGTTTGTTTTATATATTGTTTTAGCAAATTTGTTATAGTTTTCATCGGTAAAACCGGAGCCGTTGTCGGTTATGACAAAGCCGCGAATGAAATTATCCTCATTTTTGAGTATATCATTTGCCTTGTACTCACGAGAAAAATTAATAATGATGTTTATATCACTGTTATCAATACAGCAGTAGAGGGAGTTTGACACCGCTTCAAAAAGACAAAATAAAAAGCCTTCTTCGTCTTTCAGATCGTAATTTTTTACTACATCCCGTATGTCCGCATTTAAGGTCAGCGGCGCCATGTTTTTACCTTCCTGACAGAAATTACCGGCGCTAAGTGAACGTTTGCCATGCCTACCAATATAAACCTTCTAATTTTTTAGTCAATGAGTCAGCGGTTATATCCAAAAACGCATGATTCTATGCGAAATTCATATTTCACGGAAATAAAATTCGTATGTTAATCTAACTGTAGTAAAGAGGAACCCCGCCGGGAGTCCGGCGGGCATAGGGCCGTAAAATGGCCTTGTGATATTTCTTTCAGTAAGAGAGGTATTAATTATGGGTGTGTCATTTGATCTTATCGACAGTGTCATCGCGGTTTGGGGCGCTGCGCCTACCGCGATCATCCCAATCTTGCAGGAGGTACAGGAACAGTACCGTTACCTCCCCCCCGAAATCTTCCCGTATATGGCAAAAAAGCTCGACGTGAGCGAGGCGCGTATCTACGGGGTGGCGACTTTTTATGAAAACTTTTCGCTCGTGCCCAAGGGCAGGTTCATCGTTAAAGTCTGCGACGGCACGGCCTGCCATGTGCGGAACTCCGTCCCGCTGCTGGAGGCTCTACGAAAAGAGTTGGGGCTTTCAGAGACCGCGGCTACCACGGCGGATCTCCTCTTCACCGTGGAGACCGTCTCCTGTCTCGGAGCCTGCGCGCTTGCCCCGGTGCTCTCGGTGAACGGCGAAGTCCGCGCCGCGATGACGCCTGAGAAGGTTCTCGGACTGCTTGAGGAACTGAAGGCTGAGGGCGGGATGCCGGAAGCTGAGGAGGCGGTCCGTGTTGCGGGATAGGGCGGCGTTACAGGATGCCCGGCAGGGCTGCGCCGAGGCGCTGGCGGCGGAACGTAGGAAAATCCTCGTATGCGCGGGGACAGGCTGTATCTCCAGCGGCTCCCTCAAACTCCGCGAGCGGCTGATAGAACTGATGAAGGAAAAGGGGCTTCCCTATTCAGTGGAACTTCGGGTAGAACCGGAGGCCTTCCGCGATGCCGGTGAAGGCGGGGCATCCGGCGCTATAGGGGTAAAGAAAAGCGGCTGTCACGGCTTTTGCGAGATGGGGCCGCTCATCCTGATTGAGCCGGAGGGCTGGCTCTACACCAAGGTACGCATGGAGGACTGCGAGGTCATCATCGAAAAAACCATGCTCCGGGGGGAAGTCTGCGAACACCTGACGTACAGTTTTCAGGGAACGCGCTACACCAAGCGGGAGGAGATTCCCTTCTACAAGAAGCAAACTCGGATAGTGCTGGAACACTGCGGACTCATCGATTCGGAATCTATCCGTGAATACCTTGCTCTAGGCGGGTATACCGCCTTCGAGAAGGCGCTCTTTGAGATGAGCGCGGAGCAAATCATAGCCGGAGTTACCGAGTCCGCCCTGCGGGGAAGGGGAGGGGCGGGCTTCCCGACCGGGGTCAAGTGGCAGGAGGCGTACTTACAAAAAGAACAGCCCAAATACCTGGTCTGCAACGGAGACGAGGGAGACCCCGGCGCTTTCATGGATCGGAGCGTGATGGAGGGGGATCCTCACAGGGTAATTGAGGGGATGCTGATTGCCGGAAAGGCGGTCGGGGCATCCTCAGGCTACATCTACGTCCGGGCGGAATACCCCGTCGCGGTACAGCGGCTGAAGACCGCCATCGCCCATGCCGCCGAAATCGGTCTTTTGGGCAGCAATATACTTGGAACGGACTTCAGCTTCACGCTGGAGGTATACCGCGGCGCCGGCGCCTTCGTCTGCGGAGAGGGCAGCGCCCTCACAGCCTCGGTCGCCGGAAAGCGCGGGATGCCCCGTGTAAAGCGCTTTCGTACCGTAGCTCAGGGCTTGTTCGAGAAACCCACACTGTTGAACAACGTGGAAACCTTTGCCAACATCCCCGCCATCATCAACCGGGGGGCGGACTGGTACAAGGGCATAGGGCCGGAAGGCAGCCCGGGCGCCAAGACCTTCGCCCTGACGGGAAACATCAACAATACCGGCCTCATCGAAGTGCCTATGGGAATGACCCTGCGCGAAGTTATATTCGAGGTTGGCGGGGGGTTGCGGGATGACGCGGAATTCAAGGCGGTGCAGATAGGCGGGCCGTCCGGCGCCTGCCTCACCAAGGACGACCTGGACATACCGCTGGACTTTGATTCCCTAAAAAAAGCCGGCGCGATCATAGGGAGCGGCGGACTCGTGGTGATGAACGACAAGACCTGCATGGTCGAGATAGCGCGGTTCTTCATGAGCTTTACCCAAAAAGAATCGTGCGGTAAGTGTACCCCCTGCCGGGAAGGGACAAAACGTATGCTGGAAATTCTCGAGCGTATGGTGGCGGGAAACGGCAGGGAGGGGGATATAGAGCTGCTCTTGAGTCTGGCGGACACGATTTCAGGGGCGGCGCTCTGCGGACTTGGGAAGACAGCCCCAAACCCGGTGGTAAGCGCCGTCAGGCGTTTCCGCGGGGAATACGAGGCCCACATCCGCGACAAACGCTGTCCCGCGGGAAGCTGCAAGAAGCTGAAAAACATCTATATAGTCCGCGAGGACTGTTCGGGCTGCGGCGTCTGCGCCAAAAACTGTCCGGTGGGCGCGATTCATCAACAGGATAAAGTTATGAAAGGCAAGAAAAAGGCGTACTACGTGATTGATGGGGCAAAATGCGTCAAATGCTTTGCCTGCATAGAAAAATGCAAATTCGGCGCGGTTAAGGAGGGACAAACACGATGAAAGATGACGAATACATGACTATTGACGGTATCTCCGTCAAAATCGACGGGGAAAAAAGCATCCTCGACGTGATAACCAAGGCGGGGATAGAACTCCCCACCCTATGCCGCCACGGGGAACTCCCCCTCTACGGGGAGTGCCGTATGTGTATGGTGGAAACAGGGGAGGGGGAGATTGAATTTGCCTGTTCCACGCCTCCCAGCGCGGGTATGAACATCAAGACAAGCACCGAAGAGATACAGCGTTACCGCCGCGTGATACTCGGCCTCCTGCTGTCCAA
>JAIRMP010000098.1 GCA_031258615.1 Spirochaetaceae bacterium
TTTTTCTTTCATATATATTTATCCATCAGTGCGTCAGTTAAAATTTCTTTATAATCCGTATGCTTATTTACCTTAATTATTCCAACTAATTCTTTGGTTATTGGACCCAACGTATTATATTCAATCTTTTTATCCACCGATAAAGATATTGAATATAAATATTCTTCAACCAATTTTGAAACGCTTCTTTTTTGATTTTTTGCATATTTTTTAGCGTTTTCTATTACATTTTGGTCAATACTTAACGTTAATTTTGTATACATAACTATCTCCTACGTGATAATATACAGCATAATTTACGTATTGTCAATAAGTTTTTGATTTTTTATTTTTGATTTTTTCTAGAATTTTTAGGGCAATGGCGCATAACACAGGAGTTTGCGCAACAAACTCCACCCGTTGTTACAGGGATTTTAAGCGGAGTTAATAGTGAATAGCGGCCGACGCAAGGTGGCTGGGGAGTCGGCCTTGCAAGCGGGTTTCGGGGTGGAGTGAATGGTGTTACGAGTAGGTGACTGCGAGTAGTCCGGGCGAGGGGGCATTGCGAGTCTGCCGGGGTCGGATGGTCATTGCGAGGCGCGCAACAAAGCGCCGTCATTGCGAGGCGCATAGCGTAGCGCCGTCATTGCGAGGCGCATAGCGCCGAAGCAACCCAGACGGGAAATCATTTGGCTGGATTGCCTCGCACCCTGGCGGGTCGAGGGTGCGCCGATAGGCCGCGAGGCGGCTGTCGAGTCTGCCGGGGGAGATGCTAGGCGCCGGTATACCCTGCCTGTCCGGGCACACTGTTGTCGTGCGGCTTGACCGGGTGAAAATTATCCAGTAGCCTGATTCGGAATGATACACGTGTACACAGGTGACGGTAAGGGAAAGACAACGGCGGCGGTCGGTCTTGCCGTCAGGGCGGCCGGCAGCGGCAGAAAAGTCGTTTTTGCCCAGTTTATCAAGTCCATGCCTTCCGGTGAACTTGAACCGCTTGAAAAACTGGGCGTTACCGTTATCCGGTCCCGGACGCGCTTTGGGTTTACGTTTCAGATGGATACGGCGACAAAAGAACTCTGCGGCAAGGAACAGCGGCGTATTTTGGACGATGCCGCAGCCGCCGTGCGGGAGCAGGGTATCGCTTTGCTTGTGCTGGATGAGGTGTTGGACGCCCTCAGTGCCGCTATGCTTGAAGAGGATGACTTGCGCGATTTGATACGGACGCTGAGCCTGGATTGCGAGCTTGTTCTTACGGGCCGTCCGGTACCGGAATGGCTTGCCGATGCGGCGGACTACCATTCACATATAAAAAAGATAAAACACCCGTTCGACAGGGGCGTAAAAGCCCGCGACGGCATAGAGAGATAATGTTTGGTAGTCTTTATTAGCGGCGGGTTAAAATCGGGCAAGTCAAACCGGGCGCTGAAACTGGCCCGCGAGTGGCAGGAATCCGTCTCATTCATAGCAACGGCGGAGGCCCTTGATGATGAGATGAGGGGGCGGATAGAGCGCCACAAGGCTGAACGGGCGGGGCTCGGCTTTACTACCATTGAAGAGCCGCTGGACCTGGCCGCCGCCCTCGTGCGGAGCGGTGAATATGTGCTTGTGGACTGCCTTACGATGTGGGTCAACAACATCATGTACTACAGGCGGGAGGCGGACTTTACGGGTATGCTGGATGCTTTCATTGAGGGGCTGCGGGGCAAGAGCGGGGCCATTGTAGTGAGCAACGAGACCGGCTTTGGCAACATACCGGCGGACGAACTTACCCGCCGCTACAACCTGCTGCTTGCTGAAGCAAACCGAAAAACCGCGGCTCTGGCTAGCCGTGTGGAACTGATGGTGGCGGGTCTGCCTCTTACCGTTAAATGAACCTTCTGCCGCCGGCGGCGTGTTTACCGCTGAAGTAACCTATTGTTTTTTGAGCCCTTCTATTGATTTTTTAAAAAGCTGAAACGTGTCTTTCTGTTTTTCCACCCAAAAAACAGGCTTAAATTTATCTGTTTCGGAATTTCGGAAAAGTATTTCCGTATCTGCTCTGGATGCGATACTGTTTTTGTTGGACAGGTAGCTGTCCAGCACTGTTACAATTGCAAGCGTGAAAAAGATCAGTGATGCGTTGTGTCTCTGATTCTTTCCAAGCAAAATATTAAGCCGTTTGGATAAGGGATTCTCTATCTGAAAATTGTACATTTTCCACGGGTTTTCAATGCCTGTTACCATTACATTGGCGGACGCGCCTCCCCTCTTGTTTGCATCCTCTATGGCGATGGCGCACTCCGCTAAATCCTTGCGCAGGCGGCGCGCTGTGGCATAAAGCGAGATGACATCCTTTTTCAAAAAAGAAGGCGGTGTGGGCGGTATATACCCATAGTTTGGTAAAAAATAGTACCGCCTTATCCAGTGAATATCTGAAGCAATATTCATCGCGTATGTGGAATTTCTTTTCTGGGACGAATGTTCAAAATAATGCGCATACTCGTTGATTAACGGAAGGTATTTTTTTTCAAAACTTTCTGAAATAGCGCTATGCCAGTCATCGACAATTTCGTTCAGCGAATTCGCGTTTAAGGTTCCGACAAACTTTATGTAACGAAAGCCGTAAAGAAGTTCTTCAAGTATCTGCGAAAGGATCAGCGCAAGATGGGCCGGGTCCTGCGGCGCGATCAGTTCACCATTCTTTTTAATTTCAAAAACATCGGCAAAGTACGGATAAAAATCCGGAAATTCATCAAGTTTATTCCAGGGCGCCTGCGGAAACAGGGTTTCGAGTATCTGTATACCGCGATCAAAGGCTTTCGCTTCAGCGGCGTCCAGTTCCCGCGGCCTGTCTTGCTTTGACTGCCCGGTGTCATCAACAGCATCGTACAAACCCGTTTCAGCCGCATCGCTGCCGGCTGCATCGTATTCATCTTCACCGCCGTAAGGCGTCCCGTCAGGCGTCCCGCCGTCACCGGACGCTTCCGCATTATCATTTTTTACGGAGTTCGGAGGTATTTTATCCGATTCCCCAAGCCTCAAAAACCGGCTGTAGCTTTCGCTGTTTTCGTCAAAAAACGATTCGTATCGCTGGTAATAGGACGATATGATTTTCATCAAAAGCGGGTACAGCAAATAACGTAGTTTTTGACATACAAATCCCCACGATTTAACAGCTTCCTCTATCCTGACATTCAGCTTTTCCGCTTCTTTCCCGGGATTTTCCGGAAAAATAATTTCATACAATATCCAAAACGCGCTGCGGATATCTTTTTCAGAATCCAGCTTTTCCATGATGTATATGGGTTTGTAAATTTCCCGCAGAAATGTTTCAAAATCACTGACAAAAACATTACGCGGATGTGATTGAAACCTGGCTATTTCGTTGGCGACAATATCAATTTTCCATTGGCGTATGGTATTCAAAATAGCAAACGCGGTACCGGATGCTTTTTGCAGTTTCCGGCCCAGTTCGGCATTACTGCGCGGGAATATCAGACGTGTTGATGTTACCAGGCGTTCCATCTGCTCATAGTATTTGTTCAGCGCGAATTTAACAAACCATTGACTCACCTTGTCATGCGGGGCGTTAAAAAAAGAAAGACGCGATATAAGAACCTGTCCCATGGTTTTTATTCCGAATTCGCTGTTTCCGGCGCATATATCCATTTTTACACGCTCGCTGTACGACGGCGCCGGGGGCGTCTGAAATTTTGGCAGGGCAGGGCCGGACGATTTGCCGTTGTCTTCTGCCGGAGCAAGCTCTACAAGCCGTTTTGGTTTAGTGGCCGTGCTTTTGAATTGAATGCCCGGGCCCGCATTTTTTTTACCGCCTGAATAGCTTAAACGCCCCGAAGACTCAGGATTTACACCAGTTCTTTTTTCTTCGCCAATCTCGCCGCCCAGCAGCCTCTGCATACGCTTAGCTTCTTTTTCATCTATAGGCCCCAGCCTTTTCTTTACATTGTCAAGTTCTCCGGGCTCGTAGACTGCCTTTTTCCCCATAATCAACCTCACAACTTGAATTTAAAATTTTCCAATATTCCCATAACATTCCTTACGGACAGTTTTTCACCATTTTGCGTCATCACCATTCCGTTGAACATGCCTATGGAGCAGCGCTGCTCCATGCTGATAAAAAGTAAGTCCAGCGGCGTATTTGTATCTTCGGCCAGTTTGAAATTCAAGTCAATCATACCTTCTATGTCCTGAATCACAAATTCACCGTACTCAGCCCCGGTTATGCGTACAGGCGGAAGCGGCGTCAGTGTACCGTCAAGCCAGAGCGCGTTTTCATTGTTCACATTAAGCTTTCTGACAATATTTTCACCCAGACTGAAACCGAAACGCCGTCCGCCCGCGTCAAAACCAAAGGCGCGGCAGTTAATATAGTTTGATCGGTACGGTATAAAACCCTTGCAATCCCGAAACAAAGCGCCTGCCGATTCACTTTGCAACGTTATGGCGGTGTCTCCCCAAACGATGTCGCCTTCAATACCGGAAAAGTTTTTAAAAATGTACATGGACCGGTTTTCCGCGATAAAAAGATTTACCGCAAGCGGCGTTGACTTTTTAAGATCAAGATCGAGTACAAGATCGGCCTTAAAAAGCGGCCGCTCTATCGCGGAATCAATAGATAGATTGAGTGTTATTTTATGTGAAACAAAGCAGTTCTGTACAAGGAATGAAAATCCGCCGCAGGCTTGATCAATAACCCCATTGTTCAAACTTTGCGGCATCCTCCATGCCGAAAACGGACGTGTCTTAAATACATGCATTTTTTCTTTGCTCTGCTTATTCAGGAAAATGATTTCCGCAAAGCAAAAAAATTTCATATTTGCGATGACAATTTCCATCAGAATATCATCGTTCTGCACGGTAAAAGCCTGCCACTCTTTCAGCCGAAAATCCAAAATCCAGCCCGGAAGCGGAATGTGGTACGGACGGTCGACCGCTAACAGATCCACCTTTTCGAAGGGGCTCGTCCATGAGCCCTGCACCGGTTTTCCGGTCTCTACCGGCTCGTTCCTTTGGGGTAGCAAATGGCGTGTATACATCGTTAAAAGTATACAGTTACCTGCTGTCTGTTAATAGTGAGAGGGGCGGGCGCTGAAATATTTGCTGACGGCGCTACGGAAAAGCCCGTTGATCGGGTAGCCCCTTCACCCCAATCGGTGGGGTGAAGGGGCAAGCCTAATCTCCCAGCTTCTCGTATGCTTCGTACTCCGCCTCAACTTCGGGGTTGTTTGGGGTATCAAGCAGGCTGACCAGCACCGCCAGCAGCAGGCAGGCCGCGAAACCGGGGACGATTTCGTACAGGTCGAAGATCCCGCCGCGCGGTTGCTTCCAGAGGATCACCGTTACGCTGCCGGCGATCAGGCCGGAAACAACATTTATCGCTCTGAAAGGCTGATCGGGGTTGCCGTGGAACGGGTTGAGGAAGTTCGCGCCGGCGCTGTTGACCGCTCCTGAGACGCCGTCCATGATCGTGTAGGCAAGAACAACGGCGACGCCGAGCGACAGCGCGTGAAAGTAGTCCAGGCCAAAGACGGAACTGAAAAGGCCGGCGCACGCCTTGAAGCCGGATGCCGTTTAGAAAGTATATTACAAAGGCGCAAATGATAGCAAAAATTCCGCCCAAAATTCCTCCTTTGGAAAGTGTTCCGGCCCGGCGGCGCCGTTACAGCTTAACCTCTTTCTTGTTTCCCCGCATATCTTCAAACACGGCAACGGCGTTTTCAAAATAAAAAATCTCGAATACGCCGTCATCAACCTTGTAGATGTTTTTCAACATCGGCGCGGCTTCCAGCGCCTTTTCTTTGGCCTCCCTTTCCGGGTTGAATCCAATAGTGCCGGTAACGCGGACCCATTTGTCGCCGTTTGACGCGCAAATTTCCACCTTTGGGTTTGCCTTCAACTGCTTGAACACCTTCTTCGTGTTGTTTGTGCAGAAGCTCAACTTGCCCTTGTAATCGAAAGCGACCCCCATGGGCCGCACACGGGGCTGATCGCCGTCTTCCGTAGCCAAAAAGAATTGCTTGCACTCGGCGATAAAATCCAAAATCTCTTTCATAATGAACTCCTTACGTTATATTGGGCCGTTTCAAAACTGAAATTTTGAAACAACGCCTATTTTATGTGGCGGCGCTTTTTTCGGCGAGTTTTTTTACGCCGGAAACCGCCACCATGATACCCAGAATCAACAACAGAATCGCGAACACAAGCTGTAGCCCGTCCGCCTCAAACTTAAAACCGCCGCTAAACAGCAGGCCGCCTTTGGCCTTTATCGTGAAGACAAGAGCGGTAAACGTTACGGCGAGCATTATGAACATGGGCGCCCATAGCATAGCGCCCTGCCGCTTCGTCTTTTTCAGGAAGACGGCGCACGAGATCAGCGCAAGCGCGGCAAGGAGCTGGTTTGCCGCGCCGAACAACGGCCAAATCGTGGCGTAACCTATTATTGCCAGCAGGTAGCCGAAAAGCAGCGTTAAAACCGTCGCTATGTATTTGTTTGATAACAGTTTGCCGACGGGGGACGTTTTGCCTGTTTCCTCGGTAAAGAGCTCCTGAAACGCCAGCCTGCCTACACGCGCTACAGAATCGAGCGAAGTGAGGGCAAAAGCTGAAATCGCAAGCGTTATCAGTGTGAAAATGATCGATTCCGGCAAACCGAGTTTGGTCAAAAACCCGGCTATCGCCGTAGCGAAAACCTGCGGAGGCGTAACAACCCCTTCGGGAAGTTTTCCGCCCATCGTAATAGCGCCCACGGTGATAAGGGAAATTACGGCAAGCAGACACTCCACCAGCATCGCGCCGAAGCTGATAGGGAGCATGTGCCTCTCGTTCTCCACCTGTTTCGAGGCCGTGCCGGACGCGACAAGGCTGTGGAAGCCGGAAACCGCGCCGCAGGCCACCGTAACAAACAGTATAGGGAACAGATAGTTATTCCCCACCTTAAAACCGGTAAATACCGGTATGTTTATGGCAGGCGCGTCAAACACTACACCTATGAAGGCCGCCGCTATCATCATTATCAGCAGGAACGAGTTGAGGTAATCACGCGGCTGGAGCAGCAGCCAGACCGGCGTTATCGACGCGACAAAAACGTATGCAAACACGAGGTAAAGCCATAATGTTTTTGAAGCGTAGATCGGGAGGGACATACCTATCACGATGCAGAGTATCAGCATAATGATGGCGGCCCCGCCGCTTAGGATGCCTGTGGGCCGTATTTTTTTAATGAAAAGTCCCATTATAACGGCAAACACGATGAACAGCAGCGAGGTGGACGCGACAGCGGCGTTGGCTTCGACTCGCGCGCCCTGCGCGTTGAAGCCCGCGAAGGTACCGGCGACTATGTCGGCGAAGGCCGCCACGACAAGTATCGAAAACAGCCAGACAAAGAGCAGGAACAGGCGCTTGCCCGTCTTCCCTATGTACTGTTCTATTATGTAACCTATCGTTTTGCCCTTGTTCTTGACGGACGCGTACATGGCGGCAAAATCCTGTACCGCGCCGAAAAATACGCCTCCGAACAGTATCCACAGCAGCACGGGCAGCCAGCCGAAAGGCGCGGCAAGAATTGGCCCGTTGATAGGTCCCGCGCCCGCTATAGACGCGAATTCATGACCAAAAACCACACTTGGCTTTGCCGGTACATAGTCCACGCCGTCCTCGAATTCATAGGCAGGCGTCTTTTTATTCGGGTCTATGCCCCATTTTCGTTCCAAAAACCGGCCATATACGATATAAGCCGCCAACAGAAAAGCCGCCGCTATGACAAGTATTACCAAACCGTTCATAGTTATCTCCACTTTTAATATTGATTTGTCAATAATTTTACTTACTGATGTATTATTGCTATTATACTACACACCCTTCCCAAAGTAAAGCGGCGCGCGCGCGGCCCGAAACTCCATCCCCATCTCCGCCAAACCCAACGTGCGTAGGGCAGTGTCCCGCCTCTACCCCGGCCATGGTGTGCGCCGGGACACACGCCCCGCTCTGTTCCGCACAGCGGACCGGGGGCAGCCCCCGCCCCGCCTGGACAACCGCAAACTTCAGGACTTTTTTACCGACTATGATGTGCGCCGGCGGGCCACCGCAAGGCGGCGGCCTCGGAGTTTGCGCCGCAAGCGCTGTATGCAAACCCTACGGGTTTGCGCCGCTTGCTTAGGCGCAAACTCCACAGACCAAGCCGCATGGCTTGGTCCACGTTACGAATTAG
>JAIRMP010000118.1 GCA_031258615.1 Spirochaetaceae bacterium
GCAGGCAGGCGGGTTACGAGTCACCCTTGCCATTTACCGAAACAGTGATTTTCTCTTAATAAGAAGGAGGGCGCAATTTCCCCACTGTTTTCGCAAACCTCCCGACGTGTCGGCAAAACTTCCCTTCATGTCGGCAAAACTTCCCGACGTGTCGGCAGAACTTCCCGACGTGTCGGCAAAACTTCCCTTCATGTCGGCAAACGCTCCCGACGTGTCGGCAGAACTTCCCGACGTGTCGGCAGAACTTCCCGACGTGTCGGCAAAACCTCCCGACGTGTCGGCAGAACTTCCCGACGTGTCGGCAAAACTTTCCCTCATGTCGGCAAAACTTCCCGACATGTCGGCAAAACTTTCCCTCATGTCGGCAAAACTTTCCCTCATGTCGGCAAAACTTCCCGACATGTCGGCAAAACTTTCCCTCATCTCGGCAAAACTTTCCCTCATGTCGGCAAAACCTCCCGACGTGTCGGCAAAACCTCCCGACGTGTCGGCAAAACCTCCCGACGTGTCGGCAAACCTTCCCGGCGCATCGGCAAACCCTCTGGCAATGCGCTTTCTGTCAATGCGCAGGCCGGCTATGCGGACAGGTTTTCAGGCTGTATAGTTAAATTTAATGAATGACAATGGCAAATTCACCGTATCGGAACTGACCGATCTGATAAAACGCAGGCTGGAAGAAAGCTTTGGGCCGCTCTGCGTAGAGGGTGAGTTGTCCAATTGCAGGCCATCAAGCGTCGGCCACGTTTACTTTACGCTGAAGGACAGGGGGGCGGCGATTTCGGCGGTCATGTTTCGTAACAGCCTGATGCGGCTTAAGTTTGCGCTGAAGGATGGTATGCTGCTGCGGGCAAAGGGCCGGCTTTCCGTGTACGCCCAGCGCGGCACATACCAGCTTGTCTGCGAGACGCTTGAACCTGCCGGAACCGGCGATATTCTAGCCATGCTGGAGGCCCGCAAGCGCGCGCTTGCGGAGGAGGGACTCTTTGACGAGAGCCGGAAGCGTACCATACCGCGTTTTCCCGATACGGTGGCCGTGATAAGTTCTCCGTCCGGGGCGGCCCTACAGGACATCCTCAACATACTCAGCCGGCGGGCGTCGGGCCTCCGTGTGGTGATACTGCCCGCGCCCGTTCAGGGCGTCGAGGCCGCGCCTATTTTGGCGCGCAGGATAGAGCAGGCAAATCTCTGGAACATAGCGGACACGATCATCATAGGGCGCGGCGGCGGCTCGCTGGAAGATTTGCTGCCTTTCTCAGAGGAAGCTGTCGTGCGGGCCGTCGCCGCCTCGAATATACCGGTGATAAGCGCGGTGGGGCACGAGATAGACTGGGCGCTGTGCGATTTTGCCGCCGACCTCCGAGCCCCCACGCCGTCGGCGGCGGCGGAGCTGGTCAGCGAAAACCGGGGGGACACACTGAGAGGTATTCGCGGCTTCGTAAACAGCCTGCACGAAACTGTGCGCGCCCGCCTTGCGCGCGCCCGCCTTGCCCTTAAACCTTTCAGCGGCGACTACCTGGAACGGCAGTTCCGCGCGATACTACAACCGCGACTCCTGCGTTTTGACGATGCTAAAGAGTCGCTGCTGTACGCGGCCGGATCCCGCACCGCCGATCTCCGCCGCCGTCTTGACATGGCCCGCGCCACGCTGGAAGCCGCCAACCCAAACGCCATACTGGAACGCGGGCTTTCCCTCGTTACGAAGGCCGTAAACGGAGAGATAGTACGCCGCGCCGCCGACGTAAAGCCCGGCGACCTGCTCCACATACAACCGGCGGAAGGCATGATAAACGCGGAAGTCCGCCCCTAAAAGGTGGTGAAAGCGTCAGTCCGCTGATGAATCGCTCCGCCGGTAACCGGCGGAGCGGAATCATGGATGGCGTGACGTTGCTACCCGTCAGCGCCGTTTGCAGGCCCATAAAACGCTTTCCGTTTTTTTACTTTTTTTCAAAGAAAAGTTCTTTAACATCTTTGCCAGAGGCGAGGGCCTTTTTTTCAAACTTTGTGTACGGCCTCCAACCCTGACGCGGGGCAAACTCTTCGTAAGCGTTATGCAGTGTACGTGTCGCACTCAGTTCTTCGAGGGCAAAGTTACAGTAGTCCTCATTGTCGCTGACCATGTAGATATATCCGCCGTATTTTAACCTGGACGCGAGAACATCTGTAAACGGAAGCCGCACAAGTCTGCGTTTTTTTTGCCGCTTCTTGGGCCACGGGTCTGGGAAAAATATATGAAAGGCGTCTATGCTGCCGTCTGGAATCATTTTTTCCAGTACAGCCGTAACGTCATGCTCTACGATGCGTACGTTTGTAAGGCGGCGTTTATCAATTTCCATCAGCAGCCGTCCTATGCCGGAGCGAAAAACCTCTATCCCTATATAATTTTTTTGAGGATTTGCCGATGCGATTTCCGCCGTTGCGCTTCCCATGCCAAAACCTATCTCTACTGTTACGGGATTACTGTTGTTAAAGACAAGCCCTAAGTCAACAAGGCTATCGCTGAACGGGATGCAGTAAGTACCGCTCAATGTGTCAAGGGATCGCTGTTGAGCCTTTGTGATGCGGCCGCTCCGCAGCACATAACTTTTGATTGAAAATTGATTCCCGCACATCACCGTCGTTACTTTACGGCGGCCATTTTTGTGAGGGCTGAGGTTGAATATACCGTGTCCCGCGCCCATACCGCAACACTCAAAATATCGGATCCAAGCCGCAGTGAGGAAATTTCTCCAGTTTTAGATTCCAGTTTTATGGAACTGCGGTAAGTGCCTTCTGTGTTGTAGCATAAAAAGTGATGCTCAGGGTATTCAGAATCAATGCTGTATCGGCCGTCAGCGATGGTAAGTTTTGGAAACGAATAACGGGGTATGGAAGGTACATCAAACCCGAAGGTACGCTCCGTCCTGTCGCCGCCCTTGTCGATAAGCACCGCACGGTACTGCCCGCTCGGAAAGATCTCTCCGCCTGCCATCGCGATTCTGCGGCTGCCAATCCATGTGTTTCCCGCCTCATCGTAGCGCACCCATGTTTCCGGCGTAAATGACCACACGAGACCCGCGTAGTCGTTGTAAAGCCGCAATTCGGCAAGGTCATCGTAACCGTCATCATCGCCTGCAATCACGAAAAAAACAAGCGAAGGAACAGGCGCCTCATCTTCCTCAATATAGTTAAGCGATACTGTGGAAAAAGCTATTGTGGGCGCTGAACGTGAACAGGCGGCCAGACCCGTCAACAGT
Source organism: Spirochaetaceae bacterium (assembly GCA_031258615.1). GTDB lineage: Bacteria > Spirochaetota > Spirochaetia > Treponematales > Breznakiellaceae > JAIRMY01. Next base: position 3,234 of record JAIRMP010000118.1, read on the forward strand.
AAACATATAAAAACCGGGTAAAAATAATTTTTCACATTAAAGAAATATTTCCGCATAAAGCGCTCCCCTCCTCATTGCTTCAGGAATTGAACCAATTTTTGATAGGTTTGAAGCCCTTGCGGTGTATCCAGATGAAACTGATAGTTATGATGCAGGACAACTTCCGCAACGTCATAAAAAATACTTGTAACGGGAATATTTTTTGATTCCAGAATAGAAACCATTTCTGTTGCCTCGAATTCAAAAGAATATGTATTCGCGTCCGTAATAAAAGCCCTCGGAAAATCAGCGGTAATTTTATCAAGGATGCCGGCGCTGGCGATGAGTTTACTGTGTACATTGGTGTTGTTAAAATAGGCCATGCCCAATTTCTTTAACGGCAGTTTCATAGTGTTTTCAGGCGGCGGCTCAAGCTGCAAAAAGTCGTATATGGCGCACAGCAGCACGATGCCGTCAATGGTTTCTAACGGGACCGCCTGTCTGAACTGAACGGGTGAAAGCCCGTTCATTGATTCAAGATAGGCGTGGTTTGTCTGCATTGCCACAAATTGTCCGGCAATCTGCCCGCCGGCCGAGTCCCCTGAAAACAGTACCACATTCAGATTCAATTGATACAGATCGTTGTGGTTTTTGATAAAAGTGTAGGCCTCCTCAAGCTGCTTTACCGGAACAGGATATTTGGCTTCTTCCGGCGCTATGGCATACCTTACATTCACCGTAACAAAACCCTCAGTCGCAAGCATTACATAGTAAAATTCAGTTTCATCCCCTTCCGAAATGTACCCTCCGCCGTGAACCGCGAAAATTACTTTTCCACCGCCGTTAAAGTTTTTCGGTTTGATTATATCCAGTGTGCCTGACGGGTATGCCGAGCCGTAATCTATATTACGTTGTATCGTAACATTTTCCAGATAATACCCGTAATTGGCGGGCGGAACGTAAGGGTACCGCTTAAAAAGCCATCGTACAAAGTATACGGACGGATACGGCGTAATTACCGCAAACGCCGCAGCAGACAGTACAAGCAAAGCGGCGATGATGATAATTATAATTTTAACAGTCATACCCTCTGCGGACAGCTATCCTTTAACTGAACCGGCCGTAACACCCCTTATGATATATTTTTGACAAAAGAAATAAAAAATGATTATCGGTATCAGCGCCATTGTAATTACTGCCATCATACAGCCCATATCTATAGAACCGTATCCACCGCGCAGGTACTGCACCGCAACCGGTATCGTGCGGTACTCCGAGCCGATGATAAGATTTGGTAAAAGATAGTCGTTCCATATCCACATCGTATTCAGTATCGCAACTGTTATTGAAATAGGGGTAAGCATGGGAAGTACCACGCTGAAAAATGTGCGTATAGGGCTGCAACCGTCTATTACGGCGGCCTCTTCTACGGCAACAGGCACAAATTTGATAAAGCCGGAATACAAAAATACGGAAGTACCAGCGCCGAATCCCAGATAAATAAACAGTATGCCGACAGGATTATCAAGATGAAGCAGGTTTGCGACAAGCGTGAGCGGAAACATCACCATTTGAAAAGGAACTATCATCGCGAATGTAAACACAAAGTAAAGCGACTTGCATAAAATACTGCGGCGCCGTGTTATAAACCATGCCGTCATGCTTGAAAACAGCACTATCAACACGACGGAAAACACCGTGATAAACACGGAAAAACCGGCGGCCCTGAAAAAACCTGTAGCCGCCAATCCGTTGGTATAGTTGCTTAAACCAGCAAAAGACCCGGCATTTGGAAGCGCAAACGGCATATTTATTACATCAAGTTTAAATTTAAATGAATTGATTAAAACCAAAAGTATGGGGAATAAAAAAAGTATAGAGACTACGCAAAGAATCAGTCCCATAATCAGATTCCCGTTTCTTGCGCGCACTCTCTCTCGTCCGGTATTCATCAGTTTTCTACCTCCCGTCCGCGTGTTATCGAAAGCTGTAAAATTGATATCAGCACAACGATGATAAAGAACATAAACGCTTTTGCCTGTCCCACGCCCTCCCAGCCGGACCTGCCGTAAAATGTGTTGTAAATATCGAGCGCCACGCCGACAGTCTGCTTGCCGGGCAGCCCGGCGGTAAGGGCCAGATTCTGGTCAAACATTTTGAATGAGTTGGCGACGGACATAAAAAAAGTAATTGTTATAGACGGCATAACGAGCGGTATCGTAATCTTTGTTAATGTTGTCCATGCGCCGGCGCCGTCAATCTTTGCCGCTTCCAGTATTTCAGGCGATATGTTTTGTATACCCGCAATGTAAATTATCATCATGTAGCCTATAAACTGCCAACTGCTTAAAATGACAAGGCCCCAAAAACCATACTTTGCGTCTACGGTAATTGTAACACCGGCAACGCTCAACGCGCCGTTAATTATGAACTGCCATATATAGCCGAGCACGATGCCGCCTATCAGATTCGGCATAAAAATCAACGTGCGGTAAAGATTCGTCCCGCGCACCCCTCCAGAAAGCATCAACGCGAGGGCAAAGGCGATGACGTTTGTCACTATGACGGAAACAAAGGTGAATCGTACCGAAAACCAGAGTGCGTTCAAAAAGTCGGGGTTGGAAAAAGCCTGTACATAATTTTTAAAACCGATCATAGTCAGATCGGTAACCGTTACGAATTTTGAAAATGAAAGAATGATTCCGTAAATGAATGGCACTATAAATGCGATTATAAAACAAAGCAGTGTAGGCCCTGCAAAAAACCAAAAATATTTTTTAAAAGATTTTCCCATGGTTTCCTCTATAAAAAAGCGGATGTTTAGCCGCTTACATTAAACGGCCATTAACAAGGTCAATGGCTCCTCCTGCTGTGCGGTAAAATCCCCACCCGGCACACCCCCCATGCGGTGCATGGGGGGTGTGCCGGGTGAGCAAACTTTGCCGGCCTCCCTATTTGTTGGTTTTTTTCTCAACAGCCCAGCCGTTTATAAATGTAGTTTTTACATGATCCCACCCCTGGCTTTCGACAGTATAAGCGTTAAGAGCGGCGCCCAGTTCATTCTTGAATTCCTGACTTGGAAACGTTGTAAAAACCCAAGGTACGGAGTGAAGATTCTGATCGGCAAGGTAGCGGAACATTTCTTTTATCAGAGGATCCCCGGGACGTTCCGCTTCCGAGAAGGTAGTAAACGGGGTAACAAGTCCAAGTTTTTCTGAAGCTGCCTTTTTACCGTTTTCCGTGCCGAACAGCCACTCAAGAAATTTGAGCGAGGCGTCCTGCTCCTCCCGGCTTACACGATTGTTCAACGCGATAAAGTTTTCTGTACCGACACAGAGTCCCTGCGTTTCTTCACCGGCTACCCCGGTATAGATCGGCAGAAATTTTATATCCTGTATTTCCACGACATTGCCCTTTTCACCGGAAATTTGCGTCCACGACCAGGTTCCGTTCTGAATGAAGGCCACCTTGCCCAGCGCAAATTCCGTCATCGAATCGCCTACCGTTTTTGAACCTGTCATCTTTCTGTCCGTTATCGAATTGTTAATGTACAGGTCAAAAATATTTTTCAGGTTTTCGGAATAGGACAGATCAATTACATCCAGATCGTTGACATTTTTCCCGCGGTATTCAAAATACACGGGCATATTTGCAAGGTGCGTGTTCCAGCGCCAGTCTTCACCGGGTGAAAATGACGTTGACGCAAAGGCCGCCGAAATCCCAAGAGAGGCCGCGTTGGCCTGGATGTCTTCGGCAACGGCTTTCAGTTTTGCGAAGTTGTTGATGCCGGACGCATCGTCTATGTCCTTTACGGCACGCGAGGGGAGCGCAAAGTATTTCCGCAGCACCGCGTCGTTGTATATGATCCCGTAACTTTCCACTGCGTACGGTATGCCGTAAACCTTACCGTCCTCACCAATCGCAAGCCCCTTGTCCCCCAGCCACCCGTAAAGGGCGCTGTCTTTAAGATCAGCTGTGTAGCCCTGCCAGTTATGCATACCAATTGGCCCGTTCAAGTTGAAAAGTGTAGGCGGTTTTGCCTTTGAGATTTCGGCGCGCAGGGTCTGTTCATAGGTGCCGCTCGCCGCCGTAACAACTTTCATCGGTATACCGGTTTCTTCCGTAAATTGGGCCGCGGCCTCATTCCATTCCCTGTCCGTCTCCGGCTTAAAATTTAAAAAGTAAACGCCTGGCGCTGAATTTTTTGTACAGGCCGAAATAAGTAAAAAACAGAGAGCCGACGCAGTCAAATAAAAAAACTTTTTCATCGCTTTCTCCTAAAGAAGCGGCGGAATCGCCGCTTACGTTAATAGTACATTAACACTTTAGTGTTAATGCTTTCTCCTAAAGAAGCGGCGGAATCGCCGCTTACGTTAATAGTACATTAACACTTTAGTGTTAATGCTTTCTCC